>JADGNP010000151.1 GCA_017883425.1 Candidatus Sulfotelmatobacter sp.
GCGTTCGATCTGCTGTATCTCGATGGCTACGACTGGCGGCGCGTGCCGCTTGAAGAGCGCAAGCGCAAGCTGGCGTCGCTGGTGGTGACGGGCGACGCGGTGCGGTATTCCGATCACTACGAGGAGCGCGGCAAGGCACTGTTTGAGATGGCGCTGCAGAAGGGACTGGAGGGCATTGTGGCCAAGAGGCGCGCCAGTTTCTACGAAGAACGGCGCAGCCGCGAGTGGCTCAAGATCAAGATTCGGCACCGGCTGGAATGTGTGATCGGCGGATACACCGAACCCGAAGGCAGCCGCGCGCACTTTGGCTCGCTCGTACTCGGACTCTATGACAAGAAGGGGCGGCTGATTCACGTGGGGCAGGCGGGAAGCGGCTTTGATCAGAAGTCCCTCGACGAGATTTGGAAGGTGCTGAAAAAGCTGGAGACAAAGAAGAATCCCTTCTTCGGAGAAGTCGAGGCTCTGCGCAAGGTGAGCTGGGTAAAGCCCGAGTTGGTCGCAGAGATTGAGTTTGCGGAGTGGACCGAGGGGAGCAGCGATGGCAGCGGACCGAAGCTGCGCGCTCCGGTGTTTCTCGGATTACGGGATGACAAAGATCCGAAGGAGTGCGTGCTGGAGGACGCTCGGATCTAGTTCTCGGTTCTTCCCGGTCTTACAAGCGTCCTTACAGGACGCGTTCGTCACCGTGCTCTTGCCCGCCACTGAACGTGGCGGGTACTGTCGGGCATACCTCCGGGATGATTGTGGACGGCGGACAATGCTGGCAGCCGACGAGCACCACTCACCAACACTCCGCTACCACCTACTTGATGTCCTTCATCGCCAGCAGCGTGCCGTAATCGCGGCCGCCCGGATCGACAGCGCGCGCTACCACGGCGGCGAACCCATCTCGCACTTCCGGATACTTCGCGACCAGCGCTTTGATGACAGCAACGTTGTTTTGGTAGGCCTGGTTGGTATTGGAAATATCGGCAGCCTGATACTTCACGATCAAATCCAGATCATTGCCCACAACTTGCGGAAAGATCGCAGTAAGCTTGTAGGTCGCGGTTCCAGCCGCGAGGTCGACTGTCTTGCCATTGGCAGGGATGTCGGCGGGTTGCAGGCTTTGCGATTCGGTATCGAGCTTTTCGGTGGCCAGTGTGTACATGAAATTCAAGGGTGAGATCAAGCTGCGGGCCTGCGTATAAAAGAAATATGCGTTGTGCATCTGGCCCTTTGTCTTGTATTCGCGGGCGCGCGCCAGGAACCAGTCGCTGCCATGTCCTGCGACCTGGGCGGCCTTGATGTAGAGACCGCCTAATTTCCAGTCGCTTCCCGCCTGCTGGAGAATTAAGGAAACCATGGTTCGTCCCTTTGCGGAAGTCGCGTCGAGAAGAACGACACCGTACTTGCCGGAGGGGAGATTATCGAGATAGAAAACAGAGCTTCCGGAGGTCTGGCCGTTCTTGCCGAAGACTCCGCAGTAGAACTCGGCATGGGGAACTGGAGCCGCGCCCTCGGTTTCGAGCAGAAAGACAGATTTCACTGTCCCCTGGGCGCCGGCGAGATCTTGCTGGTGATCTTTGACAGTGGTCTCGATCACGGAGAAATCGGAGACGAGGCTGGGATTGGCGTTCTGCCGCAAGAAGGCGACGTCGCCCTTGGCGGCCATGTCGAAGTAGCGCTGGCCGGCAGCTGTAAGGGCTGCCCTGGGAGCGTCTTCGAGATCACTCGACGTCTGGCAACTCTGGGCGCGGGTGCTCAAGGGCGAAAAGGCCAGTACTGACAGGGCAATCCAGAAACCGAGGCCGAGGCTATGAGACGTCAGATTCATTGTGAATTCCGCCTTCACTTTGATGGAGGCGGAAAGGCCTGGCCCAGTTTACGCCCGCTTCCGCCTACCCGGTTAAGATTTTAGGCGGCCGGAAATGGTTGACTGCAATCGACTTGTAGAGGGTCCCAGTTCGTGCCATAGCCTCAAAGAGGTGCAAGAGAGTAGTCTTAAGACGTTCCATCTGGTGGGATGTCACGCCTGCCAGTCCTTCAGGCCAAACCGGTGCTAAAATTCCGGTAAAGGTGGCCTTGTGGTGTCCCCCGAAATCAGATTCCTGGGAGGAGCGGTTATGAGCACGGGATGGAAATTCAAGAAGGTTGCCGGGTGCCTGGTGCTGTGCGCCGCCGTTTTGTGCCCGGGAATCGTCGGCCCAGCAAACGCTGCATCCTCGCAGAGCCACCGGAAGGCGAAAAAAGCGCAACTGCCGCCGCCTCCTTTGCCATCCGGACCGACTGGGCCGGTGCAGCAGATTCCGCTGGATTCGATCGCGCCCGTGCCGCCGCAAGTGAGTTATCAGAACTCCCAGTTAACCATTGTTGCGCCCAACTCAACGCTGGGCGACATTCTGCGAGCCGTGCGCAAACAGACTGGAGCGGAGATTGATATTCCCGCGGCGCCGGAGCGGGTGGTGACCCATCTGGGACCGGGGCCGGCGCGCGAAGTCGTGGCCGAATTGCTGAATGGATCGCGGTTTAACTATGTGCTGCTGGGGTCTCCGACGAACGACGCGCTGCTGACGCGCGTGGTGCTCGTGGCAAAAACGGGAGCAGACACCGTGGGCCCCCCCAGTGGCCCGTCGCTGGCGGAACAACAGCAACTCGGGATCGTGCCCACCTCGGCCAATCCGGTGGCGCCACAGCCAGAAATGGGGCCCGACGCCAACGATGCGGAAGCGACGGACGAGAACGCGGACGAGAATGCGGACCAGGCGGCAGCGGAGGCGGAACAACCGCCTGCCGCTCCGGATCAGCCGGGTGTGAAGACCCCGCAGGAAATGCTCCAGGAGATGCAGCAGAGGCAGTTGCAGCTTCAGCAGCAGCAACCGCCGGGGCAACCGCCGATTCCGGGCGCGGGCGTGCCGCCCCGGCCTCCGCAACAACCACAATAAGCACCGCAGGCCGCGCCGAGGGGCGCGGCTTTTTTCATCTCACCTGGGTTTGACCTGCGCAAGAAGTCAGGGGCGGTTCCCGTGGCTATTCTCGGAGCGTTGCGGGGAGCGAGCCGTAAGATGCGAATCGCTCTCACCCATCGTTCTCTGGAGGAGTTCCCAGTCCCGCGCAACTTCCGTTTCCGAGATGCCCTGCGCGGATCGGTTCCGCAGTTCCGACTGCAGGCGAGACACGAGAAGCTGACGCACCAACTGCGGAGGAGCGTTACCGTTCAAGACATTGTCGGCGGCCACGCCGATCTGGACGAGGCTCTCTCCCATCTGGAGTTGAAGAACCGGTCTTCCCTGGTCATCGACGCCGGTCTTCGCCTTGGATTGCAGCCGCTCCCATACCTTGTCGGCATTCTTTCCCGGTTTTTCCGGATAAGCGCCCGCCAGAAAATGTTTCAGTTGCAGCTGATAGGCCCGGCGATCTTCGCGGTCCAGGGGCCGCTCAGGGTCGCTGCCTACGACGAAGACCATTGCGTTGCGCGCAGGCTCGAAGTGGCCCGCGCCCGTGGTGACGTAAGCTGCCGCTACACATCCAGCAAAGATCGGGCTGACCACGACGCTGGGCACAATGTACTTCTTCGACTTCAGGAAAGATTCGACTACTCCATGCACCGTCGAACTGCGGGGCATGCTGCCGGGCACCTGCGAGATGATGAGCCGCGAAAACTGGAGCTCAGGATGGCGCTCACTGAACTTGATGAGCATTTTCGCCATCTGTTTCGGCGTGGTCATTCCCACATCGGCGACGATGCTGCGATGCAGAGACTTTGGGTAGTAGAAATTGAGGACACCCTTGGCGAAATCGGCGCAGTTATTCGAGACCAGGTGGAAATGAGACTGGTTCGGCGATGAGTTGTATTTGCGGATCAGAGCATCGTCCTGCTCCGGGGTGGTCCCAATCTCGAAGCCGTAGATGGTGCGATCGTAGGAAGAACCGACAAGTTGGTACCAGTTTCCGCCCGGAGTTTCGCCATTTTTCGCGTCGGGCGCGATGTCTTCCAGATATTTGCGGCGGTAGCGATCACGCAGGAACGCGGCCATCTTCGCGTCGGCTACCAGCGGCACATCTTCGGGGCGTTCGACCGCATACAGGTAAGGGATAAGAGGAATGGCGACCCAGTCGTATCCGCCCACGCCGTCGTAGCGGCTGAGGACGACTCCCGTTTCTCCCGGGGCACATCGACGCAGAACCAGCGGGGTATCGGCGCAGACGCCGGAAAGATAAACGGCGGCATGGCCGGTCGCGGTAAAGAAACCCAGCTTGCCGTAGGGCTCTTCCAGAAGCAGCGTGGCCGACGCGCCCGCAAGAGAGGCGCAGGCCAAAACCATCACAACTAACCTGCCGAAAGCGCGCCGCATTGTTTGGATGTGGCGTGAAAACATGGTCCCCCCTGACGACAAACTAACCTGCTTATTAAGAACCCCTTAGGCAAAGATTAGTTGCCGCTAATCGGAAAAACCAGTTACGGAAGTCCAACAAATTAAGGGTGGAAAAGGATCGAGGTGGCGAAGATAAGGCAAATCTGAAGGGTTTAACAGGCACACTTCCAGGCAGATCCAGCAATACTTGCCGAAATCCGCAATGCCTTATGTGGGGACAGCCGCCTTCGGCTGTCCGGTCGAGCGAAGCTCGACTGGCGCAAGAGTAGCTGTGGATACACGGCTATTCGGTGGATGTCAGCAAGCGTGTTTTCGCCCAGTGCGCGCTTTCGCGAACGGATTCGTCTTCATCGGCGGCCAGTTGGTCGAGCAGGGAAAGGAATTCTCGGTTTCCGCTGTTGCCCATGGCGATGGCCGCATTGCGGCGGAGGCCGGAGCGCTTGGTGCGGCGGACGGGCGATCCGCGGAAGACAGCGCGAAATTCTTCCGCGGACATTTCGGCGAGCCAGGCGAGAGCGGGATTCACCAAGCCGGGGCGGGGATCGAACTCGGGCGCGGTCGATGCCGGGGCTTTGCGGTTCCACGGGCAAACGTCCTGGCAAATGTCGCAGCCGAAGATGTGGCGGCCCATGCCAGCGCGAAGGCTCTCCGGAATTGATCCGCGTTTTTCGATGGTGAGATACGAAATGCATTTGTTGGAATCGAGTTGGTAAGGCGCGAGAATTGCGTCAGTTGGGCAGGCTTCGATGCAGCGGGTGCAGGTGCCGCACCGGTCCGGAGCCGGCACGTCGGGAGCGAGTTCGAGGGACGTAAGGATTACGCCCAGGAAAAGCCACGAACCTTTCTTCTGATTTATGATGCAGGTGTTCTTGCCGATCCAGCCCACTCCGGCGTACTTGGCAAAAACGCGTTCGACGATGGGACCGGTGTCGACGTAACTTCGTGTGGTGAGAGTCGCTTGCAACTCCCCCAGCACAGCCTGGCGCAGCGCGGCCTCTACCAGCTTCAGTCGGCGCAGAACCGCATCATGGTAATCGTTACGGCTCCAGGCATAGCGAGAGATCCATCCGCGGGTGGGATCGTGGACTTGCGTCGAGTAGGAATTCTCTGTGTTGTAGTTGAGGGCACACACGACCACGCTTCGTGCCCAGGGCGCAACGCGCGCAAGTGAGGCCCGCTTGAAATCGCCGCGATCATCAAGCGCTTCCAGGTATTTCATTTCGCCGGCATGGCCAGCGGCAATCCATTCGGGAAACTGCTTGAGTTCGGGAGCATCGGCGGCGGGAGCGATGCCCGCGAGGTCAAAGCCTGCCTCTTCGGCAGAGCGCTTGATGATGGCCTTAACGTCGCTGATCTGACTTGCCAACAATCACCTCTGAAAAGGCGGTGGCGGATGGGAAGCACCTGCTAAATGCCGAGCTTCTTCACTTCCTCGTTGTAGTACTTGCGGTAGAGGATGTCCCACTCCTGCGAGCCCTCGAGGATGGTCCGTTTCTGGCTCTCGATTTTCTGGCGGGCGGCGACGTCGATTCTGGCTTCCTGATTGAGCAGGTCTTCGAGAATTTTGCGGGTTTCCTGGCGGATGGTGTTGGGGTCTTCGATGAACTCGACTTCGTCCATCTGCTTGAGCACGTCGGAAACGGCCCGGGCCAGCACGTTGACCTTGTCGCGGCTGAGTCTCACAGCACCGCCTTGTACTTGCGCACCAGTTCGGTCTTCACCTTGCGGAACATTTCCTGGTAGTTGGCTCCGGTCTTGTTCATCTCTTCGGAGTAGGCTTCGAGAATGACGCGCACTTCATCGTTGATGCGGTCCTCGAGCGAGAGTTCGTCGACCAAAGCGGCGTTCACCCGCTCGGTCACCGCGGGAACCGTCGAGGTCTCGATGAACTTGCCAGCAATCAGTTTCTTGGTGACTTCGCGGGCCAGATAGCCCACATATTCTCTGGAAAAAAGCATGTGTGGATTGGGTGTCCTGCGTGCAACTGTTTCTTAATATGAATCAAAAAGTGTAACACACAGGGAGGCGGATCGGAGCCCTTCACGGTCGCGGGTTTGAGGCAAGTCCCCTGAAACAGCATTTGTGCCCATGCTAGGGGTTTTGACGCGGAGGTTGGTCACGCAGGGTGTACACGAACTGCCGGATTTCATGGCGCTCGTGCTCCGCCTTCTGGGCTGATTCTTTGGCGATCTGATCGTAGGCTTGGAGCTCCGCTTCGGCCTTGGCGACATCACCAATCTGCCGGTAGGCCTGGGCCAGGCGATAGTGCGCCTCTTCCATCTTCGGGTCCGCCTGGATGGCTTGCTGGTAGTCAGAAATCGCTCGCGGATAATCTCTCTGCTCGGAATGGAGAATGCCCAGTTGAAGGTAGGCGGCAGCGAATTTCGGATCGAGATGAATCGTGTTGGTTAGAAGAGACTCGACCTGCGCCGCGCTCGCCGTGTCCTGCGGTCCTTTCCGCAGCTTCCAAAGGCCGGCTGCGTAGTAGTAGTTCGCCTCGGCATTGTCCGGTTGCTGCGCGACAAAACGGTGCAGCTTTTCGACGATTTTCTCCGAGGGCGTGGGCTCCGCTCTTTGTATCTTTCCCAGGAACAGGTACGGAATCGAATCGTTGGGATTCAAGTCGGATGCCTCGCAGATTCGCTGCACCGCCTGATCGTAGGACCCGCGGGCAAACCAGGCTGCTCCCAGTCCGATCAGCATGCGGACGGAACGCGGGAACAGGCGGTTGCCCCTGGTGAAGACTTCCACTGCAGGCTCCGGGGCGTGATGCAGCAGCAGTTCCGATCCCCAATCAAAAAGGTGGGCCTCACTGGGATCCAATTCAGCGGCACGCTGGTATTCGCGCACCGCCTCGAGTGAATTCCCGAGCTTCTCCTGGACATCACCGAGCAAGTGATGGAGTTCGGCTTTGTCGTAATGCGCAAGCAGGGCCTGGGTGTTGTCGCGTGCACGCTCGGAGTTGCCAGCGTATGCATGGGCCAGCGCCAGAGCGTATGCGTTTTCGTAGTCGCCGGGCTTGAGTTCGCTGGCGCGATCGAGGTACGGGATAGCCTCGCGCGCTTCGCCGTTCTCGACCAGCACTTTGCCGAGACGATGGTTTGCCTCAAAACTGCGGGGTTCGCGTTCTACGCTCTCGCGCGCCAATTTTTCGGTCTCGGACGCGGCCACGGGTCCGGCGCCGGCCGAGGCTTTGCCCAGGGAAACCGTCTCCTTGGCGAGCGTTTCCCGGGTTCTCATGATCGTGTCGGAACCGTGACCACCGAGATTCGTGGTATCAGTGACTCCTGCGACCGTGAATTGAGGTGGGTCAAAGAACTCCGGCTTTCGTGCGGAGACGGATTGTGATGTTGGAGTCTGTGCCGGTAGCAGAGTGAGATCGACGTTCTTCGCTTCTTTGGGGCCGAAGAAGAGTGCCGGGATTTCCGCGTCCCCGTATCCGGCCATCCCGGCTCGCAGAACATAGACTCCGCTGTGCAGGGCGGCAAAACTGTAATGCCCTTGCGAATCCGTATGAGCCGCTTGCGTCTGCGTTGCGTCCTTGACGTGCAACTGAATGGTTGCGCCGGCGACCGGCTTTCCTTGCGCGTCGCGAATCGTACCGCGCAACGAAGCCGGCTCCTGAGACTGCGGGGACAGCGGGAGAAAGGTGAACAGGATGAACACAGCAAGGCCGCAGCTGATAACGCCAGCGGACCTGAGTGGCTGTGAGACTGCGCAGAGACGGCCCATGAAGACAGGCGCTGATGAAACGGTCTAACCAGAACTGGTCCCTGGTGCGCCTAGTCGGGCATTCTATCTGCCGGCATGACGGCTCGCAACCGGGATCTCCGCACCGTTTTTTCAGAAGGGGGGCAAGAAAGGCGCTGGAAAAGCATCCACACACGAAATAGAATGCAATCCTTTGTGACAAGCAATCCCGGAGGGACCAGATGAGATTTGTCCGGCTGTGGCTGGTGATAGTGGCAATGCTGTTGGTGACGTGCCTTCCAGGCTGGAGCCAGCAGTCCTCCGGGAAGCGCAAGATCATCATCGATCAGGATGCGGCGGGTCCCGGAGGAACCGATCAGCAGTCCATCCTGCTGCTGGTCCAGTCTCCGCAGACCGAAGTTCTGGGCGTGACCGTGGTGACCGGCGATGCGTGGCTCAAAGAGGAAGTCGCTCACACCCTGCGCATGCTGGAAATTATCAGGCGCACGGACATCCCGGTCGTGCCGGGAGCCGAGTATCCGCTGGTGCGGCGCAAGGAGGATACCGAACTCTGGGAGCAGCAATACGGCTCCGTGCCTTGGGTGGGAGCATGGACTCCGCGACGGTATCACCCGGCAGATCAGTTGGGCGATATGCCGGAGGGCAAGCCCACGACCAAGCCGGCGGACGAAGATGCTGCGCATTTTCTGGTACGCATGGTCCGCAAGTATCCCCACGAGATCACGATTTACGAAGGCGGGCCGATGACCAATCTCGCGCTCGCCATTTCGATCGACCCTGAGTTCGCCGGACTGGCAAGAGAGTTGGTATTCATGGGCGGAAGTCTGAATCCGAACACGGACGATCCCGAGTTTGTGAACACGCCCAGGCACGAATTCAATCTTTGGTTTGATCCGGAATCGGCGCACATCGTCCTGATGGCGCCGTGGAAGAAAATTGTCTGCACCACCGTGGATATTTCCGTGAAGACGCGGTTGACCAAGGAACTGATCAGCCAGGTAAAGGCGGGCAACACGCCTGCGGCCCGTTATGTCGGTTCGTACGCGCGTCTGTTCGGCAATTACAACTATTTATGGGATGAACTGGCGGCGCTGGCGTGGCTCGATCCGAGTTTGATCACGGCGAAGGACACGCGTTATCTGGATGTCGACCTCAACCGCGGCGCTGGTTATGGAAATACGCTGAGTTGGACAGACAAAGACAAGCCAAAGATTGTGGGGCCACCTGCCGAGGTGCAGGTTGATCTCGATACGGACAGGTTCTACAAGATGTTCGTCGATCTGCTGACGGCACCGACACCTAAACCCTAGAGGTCGCAAGACAACGCTGATTTTGGGTGGTGCAGCGCTTTCAGCGCTGCGATAAAGCCCTTCTCTTCGTCGAGGGCTTCAGCCCCTGAGCTACGTTGAGCGAGTTTACCGCAGCCTGTTAGAAGATCCTTCCGGATTCACTGAATTACTGCTGCAGTTGCTCGAGTGCTTGTTTGCCCTGCTGGTGATCGGGATGCTGATTGAGCAGGTCGAGCAGGACGCCGCGAGCCTTGTCCCGCGCGCCTTCCAGCGCATAGACGCGCGCTAGATTCAGATATGCCTGATCGAACGCGGGGGCCACGCGGATGCACTGTTCGAAGCTTGCCACGGCTTGATCGCGTCGCTGAGTAACCAGATAGAGCACTCCGAGATTGTTCAAGGCCTCAGGGTAAACGGGACGAGCCTGCAAGGCGCGCCGCAGATACTCGTAAGCTTTGGCAGTGTCGTCGGTCTGTGCGAATACCATTCCCAGGCTGTAGTTTGCCTCAGGATCTTGATGAGCGACTTCCAGCGCGCGTTCCAGAACTTTGCGCGCCTCATCCCAGCGTTTTTGCGAACGATAAGCATTGCCCAGGTTGTCGAGCGAGAGCAGATGATGCGGATTCAGCCGTAGAGCCTCCAGAAAGCACGGCACCGACTCGGCCACGCGTCCCTCGCGCGTAGCAATGACGCCAAGGTTATTCCAGGCATCGGGCAGAGTATCGGGATAATTCGCTGGCAGTTTCACACAGCGTTCGAAGGTCTCGCGGGCGGCGGCGTTCTTGTTTTGATTCAGGTAGACGCTCCCTATCCCATACAGGGCCTCAGCGCTCGACGGATCGTCGCGCAAGGCCTGCTGGAACGAGGCTTCGGCTTGGTCCAGATATCCCCGCTGAAAAAACAGAGCGCCGTAGGAAAGGTAGTTGCGGCCGAACTCGAGAATGTACGCTGCACTGGGGAAAGGCAGCGCCCGCGCAACTCGCTCCGCCTCGGTTCGGGGAATGCGCTGGAAGTCTTGTTCCACGTGTGCGGGGACGATTGGCCCCTGATACACCTTGACGATGTCACCCTGGCTGTCAATCAGGAATGATGTTGGAAGGCTGAGATCGCGGTGACGGTCGAATAACTG
>JADGNP010000634.1 GCA_017883425.1 Candidatus Sulfotelmatobacter sp.
AAGGTCACTGCTGTCCGGTTGACGGCGAGGCGCGTTCTGGAAAGGGCTGATTTGGGAGGAGCTTGCGGGCGGAAATGGGTGGTGTCGATTTGAACTTGATCGGGCGCTATTCGGAGTTTTTCCGAGGAGTCGCCCGTGAACATCGGCAAAACGCTTTTCGCCCAACTCATGGATTTTCTGCCTTGGAGCACCTTTACGCGGATTGTTGCGCGCTACGGTGGCGACGCTCGGGTGCGAACGCTGTGCTGTGCCGAGCAATACCGAGCGATGGCGTTCGCGCAACTGACCTACCGAGAGAGCCTGCGCGATATCGAGGTCTGCCTGTCGGCTCAAGCCTCGAAGCTCTACCACATGGGCTTTCGCGAGCCGGTCCGGCGATCGACGCTGGCCGATGCCAACGAGACGCGCGACTGGCGCATTTACGCGGAGTTCGCCCACCGGCTGATTGCCCAGGCGAGGAAGCTTTATGCCAACGAAAGTTTGGGCTTGGAGCTGAGCAACACGGTCTATGCTCTGGACTCCACCACCATCGATCTGTGCCTGTCGCTGTTTCCATGGGCGCACTTTCGCTCCACCAAGGCGGCCGTGAAGATGCACACGCTGCTCGATCTGCGCGGCAACATTCCGAGCTTCATTCACATCTCGGACGGCAAGTTGCACGACGTTCACGCCCTCGATCTGCTGCTCCCCGAACCGGGCGCCATCTACGTCATGGATCGCGGCTACGTCGACTTCGCACGCCTTTATATATTGCATCAGGCTGGCGCCTTCTTCGTCACCCGCGCCAAGTCGAACCTGGATGCCCACCGCGTCTACTCCGCGCCGACCGATCGGGAGGCCGGCATCATTGCCGACCAGACCATCGTGTTGGATGGCTACGCCACCAGCAAGGACTATCCGGTTCATCTGCGCCGCGTCCGCTTCAAGGACCCCGAATCAGGAAAGACGCTGGTGTTTCTAAGCAACCAATTCGCCTTGCCGGCCGCGTCGATCTGCGCCCTCTACAAGTGCCGCTGGCAGGTCGAACTGTTCTTCAAATGGATCAAGCAGCACCTTCGGATCAAACAGTTCTACGGCACGTCGGACAACGCGGTGAAGACGCAAATCTGGATCGCCGTATCGGTCTACGTCCTCATTGCCATCGTCAAGAAGCGCCTCGCCTTGGAAGCCTCCCTCTACACTTTGCTCCAGATTTTCTCGGTCACCATCTTCGAGAAAATGCCGATGCCCCAAGCACTTTCCGAAACCAGGACCACATTCAAAGAAAACGCAATCGGCAGCCAATTGAATCTGTTCAGTTTTTAACCGGACAGCGATGATAAAATGTACGTATTTCGATACGGAGAGACCGCGCTCTACGCGTTAACGGCTGACAGCATGGGACGGAATCTCCCGTCGCAAGCGTGTCCAGCAGGCTGGCGATTTAAGCAGTCTATAACGCTTCGCTTGGACAATAGTTCGCCGAAACATGAACTAACCAAAACGTAACTGCCTAGGTTGGGTGAATTGCTCACGAAAGGCGTAGGGATTTCGCCAAGTTTGAGGGCTCGCTGGTCAGGGCGTCGATGATGTTCCAGCCCTGCTTCTTGGCGGTCGAGAAAAAGGAGCGGATGACCGCGAAGTCCATCGCGCCTTCAAACGATCGGAATCCGCCGGAGATTTTCTGGCGGAGCTTCATCATGCGCCCGTCGCGTTCAGCCTGATTGTTGGTGAAGGGAACGGTCGGATCGTGAAGGAAGCGCAACGTGTCTTCTTTGCGTGTTGCGAGGCGCAAGAGGAAATTGTGTCCGGTTCGGCGAGGCGCACGGCCACGCCGTTTGCCGGCTCCCTTCATAGCGGTGCGCGCCAGCGGCGCTTGGGCCGCATGGAATCCCAGCCCTTCGGCAAGAATGGCGTCGTAACAGCGCTCAAAACATTCGATGAGTCGAGGCTTCAAAGCAACGCCCCGTTCTCGGGCGACATTCACCGCGTGACAGGCGCGCCGCAACAACCGCTGCATCTTGCGCGCCCAGTCTTCCCTCTCGATTTCGACGAGAGCCTTCAGTTCGCGAAGATGATGAGCGTTACACAGGGCGTGCAGCACGCCTTGCATCGTGTAGTAAGGTTTCCAGTGATCGTGAACAATGATGCCTTTGACATGCGCCAACAGGCTGCCGCGCTTGGCGCACACACGGTAGAAAGTCAGCAAAGCGGTGGACGCCACATGCAGCCATTGCGTCTTGCCGCCGATGCGAAACCCCGTCTCGTCCATATGTTTCACCAGCGCGCCCGCCACGAGATCGCGCACCGTTTCGGCAAAGCCCCGCAGACGTTCGGCGCAAGTCCGGCTCATTCTGGCGATCGTCGCGGCGGCGAGCTTCACGCCGAAGAGATCGGCCATCAGTTCGACGAGGCGATCCTCCGGCAGAAATTGATAGTGCAGCAGATAGACCACGAAGGCGGCGGTTCTCGCGCCGTATTGCACGGGCGCGTTGACGCCATCAGGAAACAGCGCGCGCGTCGTCGTGCCGCAGACGGCGCATTGGCAATCGTGCGCACGATGTTCGGTGACGACGACAGGCTGCGGCTCGGGCAGATCGAACACCTGACGGGCGCTATGGCCGACGCTTGTTTCCGGGTCGAGGCCCGCGCCGCACATAGAGCAGGCCGACGGATAATGATCGACGACTTCGTTGGGATCAGTGACCTGTCGCAGGGTCTCGCCTTTGTGACCCTTCTGGCCGCCCGGTTTCTTGCCAGAACGTTCGCGCAGGCTGCTCACCCGCGCCGGTTTCTTCAGTCCATCGCTCGACGGAGGTTTACCGCTGTTCGAACTGTTCAATCCAAGCTGGCGCTCAAGTTCGGCTATCCGCGCTTTCAAAGCCGCGATCAGCGCAATCAGCTCTTCCCGCGATGGCTCGGCTGGCGAATCAGGGTTCATCGAATCCTTGAATCGAACCCCGATTCCGATGTCCAGAAAAATCTACGGGCCCGACTTCGCCAAACCGCCTACCCAACCTGGGCAGAAACCGTAGAAGAGGTCTTGCACTAAACAGTCGTCAGCACGGGAAGGGCGAAACCCATGGCCAAGT
>JADGNP010000152.1 GCA_017883425.1 Candidatus Sulfotelmatobacter sp.
GGTTCGCCGGGCCTTCGGATTGATCGCGGCCAAAAAGATTCGCCCCACCGACTACATTACCGGGGAGGCGCCGCTGTCGCGCCTGCAGCAGGTTCTGCGTCACATGCTGAACCGCGGAGGCGAAATCAAAACCGCAATCATCCCCGGCCACTGAATGGGCAGATCGGTTGGGAAGGGCCGACTTCAGTCGTGCCATCCAGGTTCATAAAGGTTTGTCATCCTGGGCGAAGTAACTGGTTCGCGAATGCGAACCAGTTATGCAGTCGAAGGATCCCTGCAGCGCCTGTGCCGGCAAAAGAGCGGGAAGAAATTCTCGCGACCCTGGGGGACCAGCCGCGAAGCGGCGAAAGATTGCAGCCCACGGCGCAAGCCGTGGGTGGGCCGAACGCAGAATCAGCAAGCCCCAAAGGGGCGAAAGAAAACTGCGACATCAGCTTCGTCAACCTGCATGACGATCACTCTGTCGCAATGAATCTGTGACCCAGACCGCCATTCAAACCCGGCCGCTCTCCACGCCCGCCGCGCTGGGCTGGAGTCGCCTGCCCGCCCACTATGCCATCCCCTCCACTCCACCCACACTTACCGAAGCCCGTGAATACTGCGCCCGCCTCGCCCGCACGCACTACGAAAATTTCTCGGTCGCCAGCTGGTTCCTTCCCCGCCGCCTGCGCCAGCATTTCTTCAACGTCTACGCCTACTGCCGCATCTCCGACGACTTGGGCGACGAGGTCGGCGACACCGCTGCCTCACTCGAACTGCTGGACCAGTGGCAGCACGAACTCGACGCCTGCTACCAAGGCGCTCCGAAGCATCCCGTGTTCGTAGCCCTGGCCGAGACCGTGCGCCAGTTCGACATTCCCCAACACGAGTTCTCCGACCTGCTCCGTGCCTTCCGCCAGGATCAAACCGTCACGCGCTTCGAGACCTTCAATGACGTCCTGGCCTACTGCCGCTACTCCGCGAATCCGGTTGGCCATCTCGTGCTCTACCTTTGCGGATATCGCGACCCCGAGCGCCAGCAGCTTTCCGACTTCACCTGCACAGCATTGCAACTCGCCAACTTCTGGCAAGACGTAAGCGCCGACTATGCCAAAGGCCGCATCTATGTCCCGCTCGAAGACCTACGCCGCTTCAACGTCAGCGAAGACGACATCGCGCACAACCAGAACACCCCGGCCTTCTGCACCATGATGAAGTTCGAAGTCGAGCGCGCCCGGGATTGGTTTCGTCAGGGCCTCCCGTTGATTGGAAAAGTCGATCGCGAACTGGCCATCGATCTGGATCTTTTCAGCCGCGGCGGACAGGAAATCCTGCACGCGATTGAGAAGCAAAACTACGCCGTTCTGGGAAATCGTCCGGCCATCTCGAAGCCCCGCAAGCTAGCTCTGGTCGCGCGCGCCGCCATGGGAAAACTTTCTGGAAGCGGGCTCGGAGGAAAACCATGAGCGCAGGCACGCAGCAGGTCCCCATTCCCTGGACCCCCGCTCCGCCGCAGCTCGTCATGGCATATTCCGTCTGCAAAGGCATCACCCGCACGGCGGCTAAAAACTTCTACTACGCGTTCCTGGTTCTGCCGCGCCGCAAGCGCGAGGCGCTCTGCGCCGTCTACGCCTTCATGCGCCGTTGCGACGACATCGCCGACGACTCCACCCTCAGCCTACCCGACCGCCGTCAGAAGCTCGACACCTGGCTCGGCGCTCTGCACCGCGCCCAGCAAGGCGAACCCACCGACGACGCCATCCTGCTCGCCCTGACCGACGCCCAGCGGCGTTTCTCCATTCCCGCCGGATTGCTCGACGAGCTCGCTCTCGGCACCGCCATGGACGTGGAAGAGGCCGCAGCCTCCGCCCAAACCACCAGCGCTCCCGGCCTCACCATTCAGTACAAGACCTTTGAAGACCTCCGCCTCTACTGCCATCGCGTTGCGTCGGTCGTGGGCCTGGTCTGCATTCACGTCTTCGGATACCGCGATCCCGCGGCCGAGCCGCTGGCCGAGCGTTGCGGCCTCGCCTTCCAACTCACCAACATCATTCGCGACGTGAAGGAAGACGCAGGCATGGGCAGGATCTATCTCCCGGAGGAAGACCTGGCGAAGTTCGGCCTCTCCGCCTCCGAACTGCTCGCAACCCCGGACCCCGCGCGCTTCCGCCCGTTGCTGGTCCTCGAAGCCGACCGCGCCCGCGAGTTCTACGCCTCCGGCGAAGCGCTGATCCCCTACATCTCCGAAGACAGCCAACCCGCTTTGTGGGTGCTTGTCACCATCTACCGCCGCTTGCTCGAGAGGATCGCCGAAAAGCAATACGACGTGTTCACCGCCAAAGTCGCCCTGAGCAGGTGGGAAAAGTTGCGCATCCTGGGGAAAGGTTTCTTCAAGCGCACGTGAATCGGGGACTGATAAGGTTTCATTGTGATCCCGAAGGCGGGTGCCCCATTTCTCGTGCGTCCTTTGCGCGAGAAGTGGGGATTTTGGGCGCTGGGTGCCCCATCCTTCTTTCGCGTTCTGTGCGAAAGAGGGTGGGGACTTTGAATCCGAACTAAGAATGTCCCTCACACCATCTCAACCCACAGTCGCGATCGCCGGAGGCGGCCTGGCCGGACTCGCCGCTGCCTGCGCCTTATCCGACGTGGGTTTCCGCGTGACCCTGTTCGAGAAGCGTCCGTTCCTTGGCGGCAGAGCCTCATCGTGGGAACATCCCGGCACCGGCGAAGTCGTCGACAACTGCCAGCACGTGCTGTTTCGCGTGTGCACGAACCTGGTGGAGTTCTACCACCGTATCGGCGTCGCCGACCAAATCCGCTGGTACGATCAGATGACGTTCATCGAACCCGGCGGCCGCATCTCCGTGATGAAGTCTTCCCCGCTTCCCGCGCCGCTGCACACCGCGCCGTCGTTCCTGCACTTTTCATTCCTGAGCGCCGCCGACAAGCTCAGTATCGCGCGCGCCCTGATCCCGCTCACGCTTACCGAGCAGCGCGACACCGGACAATCGTTCCAGTACTGGCTCGACCACCACGGCCAAACCAAACAGGCGGTGGAGCGTTTCTGGCGTCCCATCCTGGTCAGCGCCCTCAGCGAGGAGCTCGACCTGATTTCCATTTCCGCCGCCGCGCAGGTGGTGCGCGAATCAATGAAATCTCCTGCCGCGCGCCACATGGGAGTGCCAACCGTCCCGCTCACAGACCTTTACAACACAGCCGGCGACTACATCCGCGCGCGTGGCGGCGTGCTGCACTTTCGCCGTCCGGTCGAAACCTTCACCGCCGATGCTTCGCAGGTGCGAATCCGGCTGAGGGGACAGGAAGAGGCTCGCGCAGCCAATCAGGAAGAAGCCTTCGACTATCTGATCGTCGCCCTGCCGTTCGATGGCCTGGACCGCGTCCTTCCCGAAGCTCCCGAGAGCGCGCCGATCCGCGAGAGACTCACTCACTTCGAGACCGCACCCATCACCGGCATCCACCTGTGGTTCGACCGGCAGATCTCCGATCTCGACCATGCGGTGCTGCTCGACCGCACCATTCAATGGATGTTCCACAAGTCGCGCCTGCAGCCCATGCGGGCCCAGGAAGTGCTAGCCGCGGAGCGGCGTGAGAATGCAGCCCGCGGCGTCAGCCGTGGGTCTGACGAGAAGCACGATTCAGCCCCGGAGGGCCGAAAGAATGCCGTCTCAACTGAGGCTTCGCTGCCCGCAGCGGCCGGAAGCTACATTGAACTAGTCGTAAGCTCGTCGAAGACGCTGATCGACAAATCGCGCGCCGAGATCGTCGACCTGGCCCTTAGCGAAGTCCGCGAATTCTTCCCTGCCGCGCGCGACGCCAATCTCGTGAAGTCCACCGTGATCAAGGAACTGCACGCCACGTATTCGCCGCGCCCGGGAATCGATGCCCACCGCCCCGTTGCAATCACCGCGTGGCCGCGAGTATTTCTTGCCGGAGACTGGACCGCCACCGGCTGGCCCGCGACCATGGAGGGCGCCGTCCGCAGCGGATATCTCGCCGCCGAAGCGCTGGCCCACGCCGCAGGATTCAAAGACTCCCGCTTTCTCTCGCCTGACCTGCCCGCCACCGGATTCATGCGGCTGTTCTTCTGACAGAAATGTGGGGCAGTCGCCCCTTCGAGAAGCTCAGGGCAGGCTCTCGGCTGTGCGCCGGGCGCAGCCCAGTTCCTGTGCGACCAGGGTGAGATTTGTGTGGGTATATCTCTCGATATTTTTTTCCATCCTTTTCCCTAAGATATTCATTTCTAAGAACTTGCGGGGGCGGGATAGGGCGGAACCCAGGCAAAATCCTGAGCCGTAAGGAGTTACATGCAAAATATTCCGGAATAAGGACTTAGCCTCGGACCTAAAGCCGCTAAGGGGATCGGTGGTGAAGAACGTGTTGGGAGAGCTCGCGCGCATATGGCGAGCTTGCTCCTTCCCACATTCTCGGTAAAGGTTGTGCGTCACAGGAATTGGGATTCTTGCGGTGGAAGGCTGTGGAAAAGGGTGTTGGCGGCGGCGCAAGACGATGCGAGAGGCTCGGCTCACCCCGCCAGCAGCGCCACTCCCGCTGCAACGAGCAGGGCGGCGATCCATCTGCGGCGGTCGACTTTTTCATGCAGGAAGATTTTCGCGGCGAAGGCGTTGCCGATGAAGGTTAGCGACGCGGCGGCGGGGGCGACCAGGCTTACGTCTCCCCAGGAGAGGGCGAACAGCAGGCTGAAGAATGCGACCGCCATGGCGGTGACGCCTAGAAAGAAATTCGGATTGCCAAGGATGCGGGAAACCACGGTCCACAGTCCATCACGGCGCCAGAGCGCGTGTACGTCGCCGACCTGCTTCATGGCGCGCGCCAGAAGAACGTCCCCTACAACCGACGCGAAGACGATGACTAGAATCCCGCCCCAGGTGTAAGCACTCTTCATCGCTGCGCTCCGCTCGAAATTGTGGGTGCGTCATCTTCCGCGGGTGCCCCATTGCTCGCGTTCTTTCCCACAAGCTTACCCTGAGCGGCGTCGCAGGGTGGGGATTCGAAATGCTCGTGCGACGTGAGCGCCGGGCCTCCGGCAACGAATCCAACTCCACCGGAGATCAGTGCGATTCCCAGCCAGCGCAGCGGGCTGACCTGTTCATGCAGAGCGAACTTCGCCACCAGCGCCAGCAAAACATATCCCAACGATGTAGCAGGCAATACATAGGTGAGGTCGGCCCAGGACAGCGCGTTCATATACGAAGCGAAAAAGGCCAGCAGCAGAACTATACCCACCGCGACCCAGGGATTGAGCACAGCGAGAATAACGCCTGGCAGGT
The DNA here is from genome assembly GCA_017883425.1 of Candidatus Sulfotelmatobacter sp. GTDB lineage: Bacteria > Acidobacteriota > Terriglobia > Terriglobales > Acidobacteriaceae > Sulfotelmatobacter. Next base: position 5,289 of record JADGNP010000152.1, read on the forward strand.
GTTGGAGGGAGATGTTGCCGGTCTGCTTCATCCCGTGCGAGAGCATGGAGTCACCCGCCGCCGCAAAGACGGTCACTCCAGCCAGCACCAGATACTTGCGAAAGGTCACTTGGAACTCGAAAGGATCGCGCGCTGCGCCCGCGCGGTGTGGGTCATTCGTCGATTCAACGGCAAGCGCATCGTTCGCATCTCAGGCTAAATAGTCTGCTGAAAAACTCACGATTCGCATCAGGGCATCGCTTCAGCGATGCCGTACGACCCGCCGAATCAGTGCCGGCTTCAGAAGCTGCAAAACGTCAATCGACGAGGAAATGAGTTTTTCAGCAAACCGTAAAGCCCAATATCTTTTATGCGGACCGTGGCGGCCCGGCTGAAGCCAAGCCCTTCCCAGAAACGATTCCTGAAACAGAGTCCAGCGGCGCACCAACGGTTGCTGGAAATGACAACCTCACTCATTCGGTCTTCAGGCTTTCACCGGCTCGGCAGCGGCTGCCTCGTCAATATGTCTTTTCACCATCTTGTTGCGCGCCGACCGCAGTTTCAAGAAGGCCTTCGCCTCCTTGTAGAGGCGCTTGCGATCGTTGCTGTCAAACGCCGCCTTCCTCAAGATGCGGAACACGGCCTTCGGACGGAAGTAATACTCGTCATAGAAACGATGTACCGCCGACATGATGTCATCGGCAGGCAGCCCGGGATATTGAATGTGCGCCAGTTGGTGTCCGCCTTCGTCGACCATCTTGTTGTCGCCAACCATGAAGCCGTTCTTGACCACGTAGTCGTAAAGCTCGGTGCCGGGATACGCGTGCGCCACCGAAACCTGAATGGTTTCGACGTCGAGTTCCTTGGCGAATGCGATGGTGTTGTTGATGGTCTCGTGCGACTCGCCAGGCAAGCCCAGGATGAAGTCGCCGTGAACTACCAGCCCCAGTTTGTGGCAGTCCTTGGTGAACTGGCGGGCGCGTTCGACGGTGGCGCCTTTCTTGATGTTCTTCAGGATCTGCTGGTCTCCGGATTCGTAGCCGACGATCAGCAGGCGGCATCCCGCTTCTTTCATCGCCTTCAGAGTTTCGAAGTCGGTGGTCACGCGCGAGGTGCACGACCAGGTCAGGCCGAGCGGCTTCAGCTTGGCGCAGAGTTCAATGGTGCGCGCCTTCTGGATGTTGAAGGTATCGTCGTCGAAGAAGAATTCCTTCACTTCCGGCCACATCTCTTTGGCCTTCGCCATCTCGCTAGCCACATCATCGCTGGAGCGTTTGCGCCACGGATGTCCACTCAGCGTCTGCGGCCACAGGCAGAACGTACACTGCGCCGGGCAACCGCGCGTGGTGTAGAGCGACACGAAGGGCTGCCTCAGAAACGGCACGTTGTAACGCCTGACGTCGAGATCTCGCTTGTAGACTTCGGTGACATGCGGCAGCGCGTCCAGATCCTGAATCTGCGGAGCGTCGGGATTATGCACGATCTTTCCGTCCCTCAGGAACGACACCCCGGGAATGTCTGCCAGCGGCTTGCCCTTGGCGTAATCGACCACCGAGTAGTCAAATTCTTTGCGGCAAACGAAATCGATTTCCGGGCAATCGCGCAGAGATTTTTCCGGCAGCACGGTCACGTGCGGTCCGACAAACGCAATTCTGATGTTCGGATTCGCCTGCTTGATCGCCCGCGCCAGGAGAATGTCGCCCGGGAATCCAGGCGTCGAAGTAAACAGCACAAGGAACTCGTAGTCCTTGGCGATCTCGATGGTCTCATCGCCGGAAACGTGATGCGGCGGCGCATCGAGCAGCCGCGCCCCCTCCAGCATCCCCGCCGGATAAGCCAGCCACACGGGATACCAGAAACTTTCTATCTCGCGGGTGGCGGGCCAACGGGAACTGGCGCCTCCGTCAAAGTTTTCAAACGAAGGCGGATTCAGAAATAGTGTTTTTAGAGGCATAGTGGGTATTCTTTAATTTTAGCATTCGGACAGGGTTATGCCGGGTTTTGACCCCGTGTTTCTGCAGGTTCCCCATACCCGTCGGACATGACCTAAACGCTTGATTTCAATGTACTAGCTCTGTGGCGAAAAGGGAATGCTGTTGAGCTGAATGCAGTGTTGGATGCAGCGAAAGGGGAAAGGGTGCGGTAAGCGGGCATGACGATGGTTTGAAACGAAATCCCCTATTGGGCTTCGCCGGTGTCTGGGACGCGGAAAGTCAGGCCGCGGTCGTCGTTGGCTTTCGTGGTTGCGGGCAGATCCAGATCGGACAACGGAATTTTTTCGGTACGCTGGGACGCGAAGTTCCACAGTGTCTGTCCGACAATGGCGTAGTTGCGGATTTCCTGCTTGCGCTGGTCGCGGAAAATTAACACGGTCGATGGCACAACCGCCGCGCTCTCGGGATCGCTCGGCGCCGGCGCCGAGCGGGCATACCGACTCTGATCGTCGTTATACTGGGCTTGATAATCCTGATCTTCCTGACGGCGCATCCTTTGCTCGTCGAGGCTCTGCGCATTCATCTCGTTGGCGGTGGCTCGATCACGCTCGTAGTCTTCGTCGTACGAAGAACCCGAATCCCACCAGAAGGGATCGTAATAGCCGCCGTACGCCCAAGGATAGATGCCGCGACAGCGGAAGCCGAAGCAGTTGTTGCGGAACCCGAAGGTGTGAACGCGACGGCCGCGGAATCGGTTATGCGTGAAGCGGGAATTTGAGAAGCCGCGCTGGGAAAACGAAGGACGGTGGGTGAAGCCGCGCCCTGCACCCGGGCTGGAGTGCATTCCACCGGAGACATGGCCGCCACCGATGTGACCGCCGCGAAAACCACCGCCGTGGCCTCCACTAAAGCCCGCATGTCCGGCGAAGCCGCCGCCATGTCCGCCGCCGGCGTGACCTCCGCCGTGCTGCGCCCACAGAGGCACGGCTAGGAAAAGCGCGAACGCCGGGATGAGCAGCAGGCGACGCATACACGGCTATTATAAGCCCGCCTGGCAAGAAAATTCAGCGCTACGTCCCCGTGCCTGCCACGGTAACTTTCTGCGGACTGCCACGGCTGGTCAAGATGCAGGATCTTGCAATGCTCGGGCTTTGTGACCCAGGCTGTCGGCGCGACTTGACGTCGCGGTCTGCCTCGATTCATCAGCAGAGGTTCAGGCGTCCCTAGCGGGACGCGTCCCAGTTATTTTGGCATTGGTCCCGGCGTTGGAAACGCCGGGCTATTTTCGGTCGCCCCTCCGGGGCTTGTTCATTTCCCACTTTTACCACCCACGGCTGACGCCGTGGGCTGCATTCTGTCGCCGCTTCGCGGCTGGGTTCCGTGACGCCGCTATCTTTTTTTCTTTCCCTTGGCTTTCTTCGCGGGTGCTTTGGGGGCGGGCTTCTTTGCTGGCTTCGCGGCGGGTTTTGAGGGCTTGGGCTTGGGCTTGGGCTCGGGTTTTGCTGGCTTTGGCTTTTCGGGGGCTTTCGCTTGTGGCTTTGCGGGTGGAGCTGCGGGCGCAGCGACTGGCGCGACCGCCGCGGTGGCCTTTCCTTTTTTCCCTTTTGGACCCGGCTTCGCTGGTGCGGCTACGGCAGGTACTTCAGCGGCCTTGGCGGCGCGTCCGCGCCTGGGTGCTGGTGGCGGCGGCGGCGGCGGCGGGGCGAACGGCTTCAGGAACTTCAGTATCTCGGTGCGGGAACGCAGCTTTCCGTCCAGCAAGAGCATGAATACATCGTGCGCGAGTTTGGGATACCCAGGCAACTGCGGCGTGATGAGCAGTTCCGTCATTTCGGGCAACGGAATCTTCTGCTGCACCTGACGCCACTTGGTGAGGTAGTTCTTGATCTTCTGTTCGACCGATTGCTGCTTGGCAGTCACGGCCAGGAACAACACCATTTCCGGACGCGCGGACGAGAGTAACTGCCAGGTGCGCGACGGAGTGGCGGCTTCTTTGCCCATCAACCGCTTCGCGAGTTCTTTCGCGTGATCTTCAATATCGCGCCAGGCTTCGACCAGATCCTTGCGCGGAATCAGCTTTTGGATATCCGAGACTTCTTTGTCGGAGAAGTGCGAGGTCAGAAAGTACATGACGGCGGGGCCGGCGTCGGGAGTGTATCCCATGTCGACCATCTGCTGGCGTGTCTTCATGAGCTGGGTGATGCCGTTAGTGTCGACCTTGGCCACGGTCCAGTGGTCGCGCAGGATCTCGAGCCAGCCTTCCTTCTCGAGCATCTTCACGACGTGCAGGGGATCGTCTTCGTGCGCGAGAGCGGCGATTTCATGGCCGATCGACGAGCGCAGAATGTGGTCGATGTACTTGCCTTCCTTGGCCGCGTCGTAGCGAGCTTGAGTGCGCTCTTCCAGTTGCCAGTGGAAACGGGCAGCGAAGCGGGTGGCGCGGATGAGGCGCGAGGGATCTTCGAGGAACGAATAGTTCTGCAGAATGCGGATGACTTTGGTCTCGATATCGGCCACGCCGTTGAAGGGATCGAGGAGCAGGCCGCGGGATCCCTCGTTGAGCGAGAGCGCCATGGCGTTGACGGTGAAGTCGCGGCGGCGCAGGTCGTCGTGGATGGTGGCGGGAGTGACGATGGGCGGCTTGCCCGTCTTCTCGAAGCGCTCGGTGCGCGCCATGCTGATCTCGGCGCGGGCGTTGCCGGGGAGCGAGATGAAGATGGTGCGGTTGTCCTCTTCGACCGCGGTGATTTTCGCACCGACTTTTTCCAGATCTTTTTGCAGCTTGAGAGGATTGCCCTGGACGGTGAAATCGAGGTCGCGGATGGTGAAGCCGCTGATAATGTCGCGGATCGCGCCGCCGGTGAGGTAAAGATTCATGCCCGCGGCGCGGGCTACGTCTTGCACCAGGCCGACGCCCTTGAGTTGGTCCGGCGTCAACCGGATTTCCATCGTGTAAATGTAGTCAGCCATTCGCTTTCAAGCCGCGGTCAGGACCCGTCTTCGGGCGCGATCGGAGGTGCAATCGCGACCAGAGGAGGGCCGGACGTGCCCAACTTTCCACAAGATTTCCACAGCCCTGGGCGCCAGACAATCTCGCCCCTCAGCCACCCCAATGCAAGTGGTTTGATACAAAGTACTTATACGAGTGGAAACTTTGCGGCAAGCTAAAGAAAATAACACAACGTTTACATTTTGGCTACTGCCAAGGCGGATTCCGGGAGTTTCCGGCGAAAAAGTGCGAGAATCAGAGTCGGCTTCC
>JADGNP010000153.1 GCA_017883425.1 Candidatus Sulfotelmatobacter sp.
TCGGGGCGGGCGGCCATGCCGCGCTGCACTTGCGCAACATCTTCCGGCGACATTTTGCGCATCATGCGCAACGCGCTGTCTACCAGGTCGGGACGCATCTCGCGCGTCGTCTTCCCCATCAGCTTCGGAATCATGGATTCGAAAAACGGTTCGGTGCCGCGTTCGAGGACGTCGTTCGCGGCCTGCAAGCGTCCGGCGCGGGCTTCTGGACCATCGGCCGGCGCTTTCGTGTTGCACAATCCAAGCGCCGCCACGCGGCCGCGATGTTTTCGCCAGAACTCAAATAGGGCGTAGCCCCCGATCGAGACCCCGACCAGTGGAGCGCGTCCCACCTTGGCATCGCCCATCACGCTCGCGATGTCGGCGGCGTGTTTCTCCATCGTGGCCGGACCTTCGCCGACGCCGGACTCGCCGTGTCCGCGCAGGTCGGGCAGAACAACGCGATAACGCGTGGCCAGAGCCTCGGCCACGGGCAACCAGAATTCATGGTTGGCAGGGAAAGGATGCAGCAGAACGACCGGAGGACCGTCGCCGAGTGCCCAGTAAACGATTTCGGCGTCGCCGCTCTTGATGTGCTGGGAGGAAATGCGCTCCATGCTGGCGATTAGATCACAAGTACGGCTCTTGGCTCTTGGCTCGGAAAAGCTTCCGGCGGACCTCCAAGGTCTGAGGTCTGAGATCTGACGGCGGCGGCTCTATTGGTTCGTTACCGGTTGCGCGACAACCGGCGCTGGAAGCAATAGCGGCTCTTCCGGCATCACGATCCACGCGATGATGTAGGGAATGAAACCGACGCCGGACATGATCGCCGTGACCAGCCACACCACCCGCACCAGAGTGACGTCGATGTCGAAGTACTCCGAGAAACCGAGGCACACGCCTGCGACCTTACGCCCCAGGCGCGGACGCACCAGTTTGGTTCTGGCCAGCGAAGCGCCGACGCGAATCCCGCAGTAGGCACAAACGGCCGCGTCGTCCTGAATCACTTTTCCGCAGTAGTTGCAGTACATAGATCGGCCCTCACTAGACAATACGTAATTGCAGGCCGAAAGTTCCATCTGCCCTCAACCTATCGGTGGCTGCTCTACGCTTCTCACAGTTCAAGGGTAATGAGTTCCAGCAGTTCGGCAGCATTCACGACCTTTGCACCCGCAGGCTGAGCCTGCGGGAAGTGCCGTTTGTTGCCGGTCACGACGAAGTCAGCCTTTCCTGCCAGAGCGCAAGCAATGAACTTGTCGTCATCCGGATCAGGCGACGTATGGGTCATTGGAACTGGGTCAATAAGGTTACCGCGGCGGTGGAGCAAGTCGAGCAACGCATTAACATCTTCTGCCGGAAACGCAAACCTCGGCCGAAGGAGGACGTTAGAGTACTCCTCGAGAATCTCAGGCGAAAAGAATGGCGTAACCAACCCTTGGTTGATCGCCATAACCAGCAAAGCTTCATTCCCAGCGGATGAGATCATGGCCGACACCAGAACATTCGTGTCGATGACGGCGCGAATCACTTCCGTTTCTCGCGCCGATATGCCGAAATTTCAGCGTCGATGTCCGGCGCGGAAAGCTTGTCCAAGCCTCTCTTCTTGGCTCCGGTCCAAGCTTTCTCCAGCCAGTCGGGAGGGGGCGCGGCGGTGCGAATAAAGTCCTGAACACTCATGATCACCACCGCCGGCTCGCCGCGCCGTTCCACGACAAAGCGCTCGTTGTTTTCCACGGCACGATCCATGATCTGGCCGAATTGGGTGCGGGCGAGGTGGGCGTCTACACGGCGATTCATGAGTCAGACTCCATTCATTGATGAATTGATGCATTGATCATACCACAAAGTGTTTTTGACCTCCCTCTCCCCTTTGTGGGGAGAGCCGCCCTCGGCTGTCCGGTCGAGCGAAGCTCGACGGTGGGTCATCAATCCTGAAGTTTAGAAGCCCGCGGGAGATAAGCCTCCGGCAAAACGCCTCGCTGCGCTCGGCGGGACAGCCGAGGCGGCTGTCCCCACATGGATCCAGCGGGGCTGGCGAGCGCCAGCCCCTATCGCCGTCTATACCAGATCATCCAGCTTCAGCGCCTGCGCCCCACCCTTCCACGACGACTCAAACTGTTTCTGAACGAATCCGGCATCGTAGTCGCGCTTCTGCTGCAGCAGGGTCTGGCGCAATCCCCACAGCGAGCGAGGGTTTCGCGGATTGCGGTCGAGATCTTCGCGGAATACTTTCTCCGCGCCCGGGGCGTCCCCGTTCAGAAGCAGAGCCGCGCCCAGTGACTCCCGCACGGGAAAGAACCAGTCAGGCGGTTCGCCATATTTGAGCGTGTCCTGAATTGCTACAGCTTCCCGAAGCATGGTGATCGCTCCGTTGGTGTCCTTCTTCGCCAGAGCGATCTTCGCGCCCAGGACGTCCTTGGCAATTTCCAGAATGTCCTTGGTCTTGTTGTTAATCGGCGCGTTGAAGATTTCGTCAGGCGGAGTCGCCGCCTGCGCGTCTGAAACAATCTTGTACTCCGCCTCCGCCTCAGTCACCTTTCCCGTGCCTGCCAGTGCCACCCCTCGCGCGAAATGCCAGAAGCCAGTCGTGGCTTTCATAGCCGGGTCCGGCGCGGGCATTTTCAGGATCTCGTTCCAATGGTGAAAGCGCAGCTCCACCGCCATGGGGATGGTCATGAAGCCCTCGAGCGGCGGCATCTCTTTCACGTGCGGCCCGACGTTGGCGGCCAGCAGGTCCGCATTCTTCCGCGCCTCGGCGTAGCGGCCGTTCATCGCCCCGCACATCGCGATGAAGTGCAGGTTGTGGCTGTAGTACATCATCGGGTAGATGCCTTGCACACCCGTCGCCTTGATGTAGGCGCGATCGACTTCCGCTGCCTGCTCGTTCGTCTTCACGGCAGCATCGTAGTCCCCGGTGCGAATGTAAACGTGCGCGGGCATGTGGACGATGTGTCCGGCCCCGGGTGCGAGTGCGGCCAGTTTGTTCGCTCCCGCCAGAGCGCGCTGGGGATTATTCGAAGCTTCCACCGAATGGATGTAATAGTGGATCGCGCCCAGATGGTTGGGATCGCGCTTCATCACCGATTCCAGCGTGGCCACGATCTCATCGGTGCCGGCCTCGGGCGTGCCATCCTGATGCCAGAGTCCCCAGGGATGCAGGTTCATCCCCGCCTCGGCAAAGAGTGTGGCCGCGTCCAGGTCGTCAGGGAACTCGGCCGAGACTTGCCGCATGGCGTCGTGATATTCCTCGGCGGCTTTCTTCAAATCAGATTTCGGATCCGCCGGAAACCGCTTCGCCATCGCCTGGATGTAGGCCTGCTCGCTGGGCGAAGCTCCCGACGACAAGTCCACGGCTTTCTGCACCGCATCATGCGCGTGCTGGTAACGATCGGGATCGGCCGGATCGTTGTAGTTCGGTCCTACGGCCTCGGCGACGCCCCAGTAGGCCATCGCCAGCTTGGGATCGAGTTCCGCCGCGTGCTGGAACGACCGCGCCGCCTCGTCATGGTTGAAGGCATAGATAAAGCGCAACCCTTGGTCAAAGAACTGTTGCGCCTGCGGATTGTGCGTGGAAACGGGGTGGTGAAGATCGCCCAGCCCCGTCACCAGAGTGACCGGGTGGGTTTGCACGTGGGCAGCATGATCTTGCGCCGTCGCGCCCAGGCAAAGCAAAGCACCGCACAGCAGCTGCGCCAGAATTTTCATCTGGTCAACCCTCCTGATTCAATTTTGAAATTCGAGCCCCAAACCACTGAGAAACGGCAGGAAAAAACGCCCCTTGCAAGCGCGCCAAGCTTATGCCAAATTGAGGCGCTTGCCAAGTCGTTCGCAAGTCAACTATGCCGAACAATCCTCCGCTCAACGCGGGCGCTGTCGATAAACCGTACGTGAACCAACGCCTTGGAGAGTGATGGCCGCGTCAAAGGCTTTCGTCCCGATGTCGCCGGATTTCTGGGCTACCTGATCGCGCACGACTCCCACCACCGCGGTCAGATCACCATGCTCGCCCGCCAACTCGGCCGTCCGTTGCCCCAGAAAGCCATGTTCGGCATGTGGGAGTGGAACTCCCGCTGATCGCCCGATTAGTTGCGTCCTTCCTCAGGTACAATCCAGCTTCGACCACGCTATGCGCAAGGCCGCGATGCTCTACAATCCGGATTCCGGCGGCAGCCAGCAACGCCAGCGGGAACTGGAATCCGCCCTCGCTGTGCTCAGAACCGGGGGCGTTGAAGCAGAGCTGGTTCCCACGCACTCTCCCCATCACGCGGTCGAACAAACCCGCCTGGCCATCGACTCCGGTTGCGACACGATTTTCGCCTGCGGCGGTGATGGCACCGTCCACAACATCGCCCAAGTCCTGGCAAACTCACCCGCCGCGCTGGCAATTCTGCCCCTGGGAACCGCCAACGCCCTCGCACACGACCTCAACCTTCCCCTCAACGTGGTAGCCGCGGCCAAGGCCTCCCTGCACGCCACGCCACGTCGCATCGCGCTCGGCCGCGTGACCTACGTCGATCTCCAGGGCAGTCCGGGCACGCGCTATTTCGTAGTCGCCGCCGGCATCGGCGTCGACGCTCACCTCTTCTACAAACTCCACAGCGGAACCAAGCAGCGTATGGGCATGGCCGCCTACTACGCCAAAGCCTGGAACTTGTGGTTCACCTATCCCATGCCGCGCTTTGTTGCGGAGCACCTCGAAACCGGCTCTAATGTCTCCCATCGCGCCGAAGTCACCGAACTGATGGCCGTCCGCATCCGCAACTTCGGCGGAGTCGTTCAGGAACTCGCGCCGGGTGCAGCCCTCGACCGGGACGACATGCGGCTGGTGTTCTGCCGCACCGCCAGTCGCCTGGCCTATCTCGCCTACGTAGCCCGCGGTCTGCTGCGGCTTCGTTGGACGATCCCCGGCATTGACCTGGCCCACAGCACGACGGTCTCCTGCAGGTACCGACAGCCCTCCAACACGTCGCAAGAGCAGGGCAAAATCTATGTCGAAGCCGATGGCGAACTGCTCGGCACGCTCCCGGCCGAAATCACGGTCGTGCCGGATGCGCTGACCCTGCTGGCGCCCTCCCGCTGATCCCCACTTCTCTCTGGCACCTCGCCCAGCCGAATTACTTTGCGTCTTCGCGCGGATTCCCGCGTCCAATTAACTTCGCTGAGTCTCCCGATGTGTCTCTTGATGACGCATCGCAGCCCGGCGAAATAGAATTCCTCGAACCCCTTGGAACCCATCACCCACTTCCTGACCGGCGCCTGCATGGGACGAGCCGGCCTCAACCGCAAGACGGCGTTGGCCACGCTCACGCTCACGCTCGCCGCCGAAGCTCCCGACCTCGACATCATCGGCGGCTTTCGCGGCCCTGCCTTCGGCTTCGCCCACCATCGCGGATTCACCCACTCCTTCGTCGGAGTTCCTCTCGACGCTCTGGTCGCAGTCGGCTTCGTGTATCTGGTCTGGCGTCTCCGCGGCCGCAAAATCAAAGATCCCAAATTGCCTCCGCGCTGGGGCCTGCTCTTCCTCTATGCCTGCCTCTCCGGCCTCAGCCACATCCTGCTCGACTTCACCAACAATTACGGCGTTCGACCCTTCTGGCCCTTTTCCGAGAAGTGGTATTCGTGGGACATCGTCTTCATCGTCGAACCAGTGATGCTCGCCTTCCTGATTCTGGGATTGGTCGTCCCGGCGCTCTTCGGCCTGATCGACAAGGAAATCGGCGCGCGCCCCCGCGGTCCGGGTGGTCGCGTCGCCGCCACTCTCGCGCTCGCCAGCATTGTCCTGCTGTGGGGACTCCGCGACTACGAACACCGCCGCGCCGTCGGCGCCCTCGAAGCCCGCACCTATAACGGGGCCGACCCCATGCGGGCCTCGGCCTATCCCAAGTGGATCGATCCTTTCCACTGGTACGGCGTTGTCGAGACCCCCGCATTCTTCGCCCTAGCCTCGGTCAATTCCCTGGGCCCCGAGGTCGATCCCGAAGACCGCCTCGAAATCCGCTACAAGCCGGAAGAGACTCCCATCACCCTGGCCGCCAAGAATTCCTACGTCGGACACGTGTTTCTGGACTGGGCGCAATATCCCATTACTGAAACCGAAACCCTCCAACCTCCGCAGCAGGGTTCGATCGTACTTTTTCAGGACCTGCGTTATGCCGGGATCCCGCGCTCCATCACCGGCAGGAGTCGCGGCGGTCTAAGCCGAGCCGTGCAACTCGACCAGAACCTGCATGTCGTCGGCGATGTCTACGACATCGCGAAAGGTCAAGTCATCGTCCCCGAACCCGGCCAGCGTCAGCCCGGCAATGGGCCGCGTTGAAGAACAATTTCTCGCGTCGCCCATCCTGAAAAATTTGCGCCTCGCCGATCCTCTCTTGACGCCAGCCTCTCCAGCGCCCAGAATAAGATTTCGTTTCCGAGGTGATTCATGCTGGTCTACGTGTTTGTCGTCTTCGCTCTAGCATTCCGGTTTATCCCCCACCCCATGGCCTTTACGCCCGTGGGGGCGGCTCTTCTGTTCTTCGGCGCGCGCGCACCACGCCGCCGCCTCTGGATCCCGCTGGTGCTCCTCGCCGCATCCGACGTCGTCCTCACCACCTTGGTCTACCGCTATCCCTTCAGTTGGGACCACTTCGTCACTTGGGCGTGGTATGCCGGCATGTTGTGGCTGGGCACCAGCCTCAAGCAGAACGCGGGAGCATTCCGGATTCTCGGCTCCGCGCTGGCCGGGTCCGTATCGTTCTTTTTGGTAAGTAACTTCGCGGTCTGGGCCGCCTGGGACATGTATCCCCGCACTTCAGCCGGCTTGATGACCTGCTACGGCGCCGGCATCCCGTTCTTCCGCCACGCCGTCGTCGGAGACCTGCTCTTCACCACAGCGATGTTCGGCGCTCCGGTCCTGTTCCACTCCGTAGCCGGATGGCTCCACAAATCCGGCGACCACACCGCCGCCGCGTAAAGACGCCTAACAGAAGTGGGAAGTGAAGGACGCACTGTCAAAATGCAGACTCTTGCAACATGATTCCCTTAACCAGGACTTCAATGGTGAGGTAGAATGTCGTCCGTGAAATCTTTCCCGGCGGTAAAGTAAAAAAGGGCCAGCACTAACTCGCTGGCCCCCCTTGTTTTAAGGTTCTGCCTAAAATCTCTACTTGGTGCAGGTCTCGCTGACCATCTTCAGGTTGGTGACGTTCAAATCCCCGTACGCCTCTTTGCTGGACGCTTTCTCGACTTGGCCTTCTTTCTTTTCTTCGGCCTTCGTCTCACGGGTGGCGGTGCCGGTGACGGTTACCTGATGCCCAATGTGCTGGTCAAGTTTAACGCTATCGCTTCGCAGATCCCAGCTCTTGCCGTCTGCTCCGGTGAGGCTAATTTGTCCCGGTTGATCCCCTTTTTGCAGACAGCCGGTCACTGTCTTTGGGTGATTCACTGGTTTCTGGTCTTGTGTTGCCTGTGCTGAAACTGTCGCGCTGCCTGGCTGAGCCGCGTCTTGAGCTAGAGCGACGGCGGACACCAACAGGGCGAAAGCAAACGAAACGAAAATCGACTTCTTCATATTTGGAACTCCCTTCACTCCATCCCACTGAAGCATTTGAGTGGCCCTCTGTCTCAACCCCCCGCAACTTGTTGTTTCGATACGTCACAGCGCATATCCGGCAACGCAAAGTCCGAGTTCCGTCGTGCATCTTTGGCGGAAGACGAGCACAAACGGCAGACATCTCTCTTATGGTCGTGGGTTGGTTTATCAACCAGCAACAGGTGATTCCTGCCAACTGATGCAATCAACTGATGCAACCAGCCATTTCCCTAACTGAGAACCAGGTCGCCCCTGTTTACTCCCCGCGCTCCGACTCGCCCGCCCTTGCCGGCCGCAGCACCAGCCATACGCACACTCCCGCCAAGATCGCCGCCAACACCCAAACCCAATGCCGCTTCAACACTCCGCCGAACAGTCCCACAATCTGCGGACCGAACCAGAGCACCAGCACCGACAGCACCCCAAACCGGACAAACCTTCCCAGAAAAATTGCCACCAGGAAGTCGCGGAACGGCATTTCAAACACGGCAGCACCCAGCACGAAGATCTTGAAGGGCAGCGGCGGCGGCAGCATCCCCGGAAACATCAGCGCCCAGAATTCGTGCTGCTCAAACGAACGATGAATCTTCAGGAAGCGCTCCTCGGAAATCCGCTTGCGCAGAACCTTCTCCCCGCCCAGATATCCAATGATGTACAGCGGAATGCTGCCCAGCGCCGACGCCAGCGACGCCAGCGCGACGTAAAGCAGAAGGCGCCTGCGATCATGATAGACGTAGGTCGCAACCACGAAATCCACCGGCATGCCCAACAAGGCGCTGTCGGCAAACGCAATCACAAACACGCCCCAGATCCCGAGCAGCTTCATCAGCCCCAGGACCCACGCCGTATAGCGCGCCAGTATGTGTCCAATGCTCTTCAAGGGAAACAGTTAGTGTACGTGATCGAGAAAGGAATATGTCAGTCAGGACAGGTCTTGAACTTAGGTCGTGTGGGGACAGCCGCCTCGGCTGTCCAGGCCGCGACGTTTTCTGTCGCGGCTGCTTCCCGCGCATACGCTGACTCCAACGCCACTCCTGCTATCATCGCTAACTTCGGAGCCTCCATGCGCAACCTATTCCTCACTCTCTGCCTTCTCGCCGTCGCAACCACGCTCGTCGCTGCGCAACAATACGATCTCGTCCTCGAAGGCGGCCGCGTCATGGACCCCGAAACCGCCCTCGATGCCGTGCGCAACGTCGGCATCCGCGACGGAAAAATCGCCCGCATCTCCGCCGCCCCACTCAGCGGACGCCGCATCATCCACGCTGCCGGCCTCGTGGTCGCCCCCGGCTTCATCGACCTGCACCAGCACGGCCAGGATCTTTCCAGCCAGCGCGTCAAGGCCTTCGACGGCGTGACCACCGCCCTCGAAATGGAGATCGGCGCCCCCGATGTCACCCAGTTCCTGAATGCGAAGCAAGGACACTCGCTCATCCACTACGGCACCACCGCCAGCCACGTCGCCGCCCGCGCCCTTGTTTTCGGCGCGGCTTTGCCAGACGGGACCATCCTGCCGAAAAGCGGACCCGCCACCGACCAGCCCGCCACTCCCGAGCAGATCGGGCGCATTCAGCAGCGCCTGCGTTCGGAGCTCGATGCGGGCGGACTCGGCGTCGGCATGGGCATCCAGTACACCCCCGGCGCCACACGCCTCGAGGTCATCGACGTGTTCCGCGTTGCTGCCGAGCGTAAGTTGCCGGTCTACACGCATATGCGCAGCGCTGGCCGCGTCGAGCCCGGCTCGGCTATCGAATCCGTCGAAGAAGTGATTGGCGCGGCGGCGATCACCGGCGCCCCTCTGCACATCGTTCACATCAACAGCACCTGCCTGCGCGACTCGCTCGAGTGCATCTCGCTCGTCGAAGGAGCCCGCGCTCGCGGCCTCGACGTGACCACCGAGGCTTATCCCTACATCGCCGGCATGACCGCCATCAACTCGGCGCTGTTCAATCCCGGCTGGCGCGAAAAGCTGGGCATCGATTACAGCAATCTCGTCCTTCCCGATACCGGCGAGCACCTCACCAAAGAGCGCTTCGATGAGCTGCATAATGCCAGCAAGCAACAGTGGGTACTGGTCTTCGCCAACACTCAGGAAACGGTGGATGCCATCATCCCCAACCCGCTGATCATGATCGCCAGCGACGGAGCCGAAGGCCATCCCCGCAACGCCGGCACCTACTCGCGCGTCCTCGCACAATATGTCCGTGAGAAAAAAACGCTCACCTTGATGGAAGCGCTCCGCAAAATGACTCTCATGCCCGCACAGATGCTCGAGCGTTCCACTCCCGCCGCACGCCGGATGGGACGCCTGCAGGAAGGCGCCGACGCCGACGTGGTCATCTTCGATCCCCAAACCATCACCGACCGATCCACCTTCGAAAAGCCCATGGAACCCAGCGTCGGCGTGCACTACCTCTTGGTGGGAGGAACGGCATTGATCGACGAAGGCAAGCTAGTCCCCGCTGTGTTCCCCGGCCGCGCCTTGACGGGCCCAGGAAAACCGACCACAGGAAAGGTTCATTGATCGCACTTTGATTAGAGGAACGAGGTGCGGTGAGAATGCTTGTATGATAAGAATGCTCATGTGGGGACAGCCGCCCTCGGCTGTCCGGCCGCGACGGTTTTTGTCGCGGCAGCGCCGTTTGCCGGCCGCGACGGTTTTTGTCGCGGCAGCGCCGTTTGCCCGCCGCTACTTAAGATTCGCCAGTCGGCAATTCAATCCGCATGCTCATGTGGGGACAGCCGCCCCCGGCTGTCCGGCCGCGACGGTTTTTGTCGCGGCAGCGCCGTTTGCCCGCCCTAGAGCAGCTCTCGCGATGGTGTAGAGTGTGCACCCTCAGCGGCTAAAGCCGAAACCCGTTGCAGCTCCTGGCGGCACGGCTGAAGCCGTGCCCTTCCCGTTCCTGCC
>JADGNP010000635.1 GCA_017883425.1 Candidatus Sulfotelmatobacter sp.
GGCGGTGGGCCTGGTGAGCAAGGTGCTCTACGATCTCGGTTCCGAGTACGTGGAAGCCGTGAACGCAATCTCAGGCGAGCGCTGCAATCCGCATCCGCACGTGTTCTCCGACCGCGTGCTGCGTCCGGGAGACCCGGTGTATTACGACATTCTCCACTCCTACATGGGATACCGCACGTGCTATTACCGCTGCTTCACCGTCGGATACGCTTCGCACGCGATGAACGACGCGTACAAGCGGTGCAGGGAATACCTCGACGCGGCAATTGAACTGGTGCGCCCGGGGCGTACCACGGCCGAAATTGCCGCCGTGTGGCCGAAGGCGCAGGAGTTCGGCTTTCCCAGCGAGGAAGCGGCTTTTGCGCTGCAGTATGGTCACGGGATCGGCCTCGCCATCTGGGAGAAGCCAGTGATCAGCCGCCTGGTGTCGCTGGAACATTCCTGCGAAATCAAGCCGGGCATGGTGTTTGCGCTGGAAACTTTCTGGCCCTCGACGGATGGCTGGAGTGCCGCTCGCATCGAGGAAGAAATCGTGGTCACCGAAACTGGCCACGAGGTGATCACGCGCTTCCCGGCCGAGGAGCTTCTGGTTGCCGGCAGACACTATTTCACGGTGGATGGTCCGCTTCCCGCAATTCGGGAGACCGAATCCAAACCGAGCAAGCGCGTGCGCGAGATGATCGAAGCCAGCTCCCGGCAGGAACGGGTTGGCGTCGGGGATTGAGAGAGTGCATTGTAGAGACGAGGCTTGCCTCGCCTCAGCCGCGTGATGAGTCATTGTGGAGGGACGGGCGTCTCGTGAGCCTGCCCTGAGCGAAGTCGAAGGGTCCAGCCGGGCGGGGACGCCCGGCTCTCCACCAGCAAATTTGGATCGAGAGCAGAGCTATCCAACTATGGCGATCAGTGTCGTTATGCCCGCGCTCGAAATGGCCCAGGAAACTGGCAAGCTCATTTCGTGGCTGAAAAAAGAAGGGGAGTCGGTCACTAAAGGCGAGCCGCTGCTGGAGGTCGAAACCGACAAAGCGGTGATGGAGATCGAATCACCTGGCGACGGCGTCCTTGCCGGCGTCAAGGTGCAGCCTGGGGCGGAAGTGCCGGTAGGCCAAACCATCGCCTGGATCGTGCGCCCCGGAGAAGTTCCTCCGGCCGATGAAGTCGCCGCCACGTCAGGAAGAAAAACCACGGTAGTTGCTCCTCCTGCTGCTCATGCGGTATCACACACGGCGTCCGCAAGTCAGGCCGTCACTTCAACGCAATCTGCAGCGCAGCCCGCTAAGGTTTCCCCCAAAGCGCGACGTCTCGCCGGCGAACGCGGCGTCGATCTCGCTCATGTCCGCGGATCGGGTGCCGGCGGAGAGATCCTCGCTTCCGACATTCTCGCCGCTGCGGAATCCAAAGCCGGTGCGTTGCCCACTACGGTTGACAGCGGCAGCCCCATCTCCCGGCTGATGGCCGAACGCACCACGCAGAGCTGGACGACGGTCCCCCATTTCTTTGTCGTCCGCGAGGTGGACGCAGGCGCTCTGAACGAGGCGCGGCAGAAGCTCGGGCCAGAGATTGAAAAGTCGCATGGACTGAAACTCACGCACACCGATCTTCTAGCAGCGCTGGTTGCTCGCGTGCTCCTGAAGCACCCGCGCATGAACGCAAGCTGGACGCGCGAAGGCGTTCGTACCAATGCCGAGATCAACATTGGACTAGCAATGGCAGTGGAGGATGGAGTAGTCGCGCCGGTGATTCACAATGCCCCCAAAGCGGCGCTGGGCGAGATCGCGGTGCAGCGACGCGACCTGGCGGAACGGGCACGCGGCGGCAAGTTGCGTCCGGCCGATATCGCGGGTGGCACCTTCACGATCAGCAATCTCGGCATGTTCGGGGTGGACGCATTCACCGCGATTATCATTCCGCCCCAGGTCGCGATTCTCGCGGTCGGAAGCATCGCGGACCGAGTCGTGCCGGTTGACGGCCGTCCCGGCGTCCGTCCCATGATGACCTTGACGCTTTCGAGCGATCATCGTGTAGTGGACGGTGCGCGGGCCGCGGAGTTTCTGCGGGATCTGGTCGAGGCAATCGGCAGCCCGCAGCAATGGCTAGCAGCCATCTCATAATGAACGTAAGGAGCAAACCGCGCGGATCCCTCAGGGGCTAAAGCCCGCGTCTTTATTGGCTCTGGGCGGCACGGCTGAAGCCGTGCCCTTCCCAAAACGATCTATGAGAGAGCTTCTAGGCTGATCGCAGGGCTTGATCCGAGTTAAAATCACCCGCTGGCATTCTTGCGTGGGGGGCTCAATGTTCACAACAGTGTGTCGAAGATTTGTGGGACGAACGACAATTGTCTTGCTGGTGATTCCGCTGGCTATCTCTGCGTTCGGCCAAGATTCACCGTCCAAAGTCAGCGGACAAGTCTTGACGCCAGCAGCAACCGCGGATACCGATTCCAGGCACGCGCCGCTGGTCCTCACTTTGCAGGATGCCCTCGCCCGTGCCAAAGCTAACGATCCGCAGTTCCGGGCCGCTCTCACGGAACTGGGGCTGGCTCATCAGGATGTCGTACAAAGCCGCGCGCAACTGCTGCCAAACGCCAGCTACAACATGCAGTTCGTCTACACGCAGGGGAACGGTTCTCCTTCCGGACGCTACACGGCCAACAACGGCGTTCACGAATACATCGCACAGGGGAACGTTCACCAGGCGCTTTCATCGGGAATGTGGGCGGAGTATCGACGGGTGGAAGCGGGCGAGGCTCTGGCGCGCGCCAAATCGGAGATTGCGACACGCGGGCTGGTCGTCACCGTGGTGCAGGCTTACTACGGATACGTCGTGGCGCAGCGCAAATATGCAACCGCCCAGAAAGCGACTTCGGAAGCGGACCACTTTCTCGGTATCAGCCAAAAGCTGCAGAACGGCGGCGAGGTGGCGCGTTCCGACGTGATCAAAGCCCAGATTCAGAATCAGCAGCAACAGCGCGTACTGCAGGATGCTCTCCTGGCGATGAACAAGAGCCGCCTCGATCTTGCCGTGTTGCTGTTCCCGAATTTCGAAGAAAACTTCTCGGTTGT
>JADGNP010000636.1 GCA_017883425.1 Candidatus Sulfotelmatobacter sp.
TCGTGCATTCTGCGCATGGCGGGATAGTCGACCTCTTCTTTCGAATAGGGGACGATCGGAAGGTTGAGAGGGGAAATTCCCGGTGGGCTGGACGGGGTCGATGGCTGACGCCCAATCGAAACCAGAGAGAATGCCACTTCGCGTTTGGTGTCGAGGCTGAGCAACTCATTGATCTGAGAGTCGACGAACCCGGTCACAATCCTGGCAGGAAGTCTCGAGGCTTCGGACATCGCCAGAAGATTGGCCAGGATGGTGCCGTTATCCCAGCCGAAGTGGCGATAGGTGCGGGAGCGGTATTTCCAGGCGTTGCGCCAGTAGGTGCCGGTACAGATGATTGTTACCGGAGCGTGCGCAAGGGATGCATCGCCGGCCGTGGCTTCTACCAGTGCCTGTCGGAAGTCGCCGGACCTCAGTTGGCGCAGGCCGAATTCGGCGACGCCGAAATGGTAGACGCCAGCCGCCAGGCCGGTAGAATCCTTGGCGCCGGGCAGAGTTTCACCCGGTAGATCGGTGCAGACGACGTAAAGTTCGATTTCGTAAAGGGCTCCGGTGCACGCGGCGGCGCGGAAAAAAGTTTCTCCTTGCTCGTGTTTCTTACTCCGAACGACCCCGGCGGAGAAGAAGAGGAGTTGCGCCAGAGTCTCGAGATCGGGAATGGCCTCGACTAACGCTTGTCCCCCGGGAGCCGAGATGGCGTCGAGTGCGGCGCTGCCTGTTTCCCGGAAATCCCTGGGGAGACGCAGGACTTCGAGCGTGGGATAAATCTTGAACAACAGCGGCTTGTTTTCCCAGTCCAGAAAATGGGGATTCATGCGCACGCTGAGTGGAGAATGCTTGGTGCCGCTGTGGTACTGCCAGGCGGCGTCGAGGTGGTTGTTCTGGCTCAACGGAGGAACTCCTTTGGCGTGGTTAGCGGTAAGCGTTGGGCGGAAGGCCGGTGATGCGGATTCCGGCGTGGCCTTTGTAGCGAATGTTCATGCCGATGAGTAAGGCGGTGATCTGTTCGACGATGCGGGCGTTTTCGAGTCTGCCCCCGTCGAGGGCGCGGACGCCGGGAATCTTGGCCGCCAGTTCGCGGGTGAGTTGCGCGGCGTCGGGATCGTCGCTGCAGACAATGACGTCGCAGTCGAGCGGGGTGTCGGTGCCGAGCAGGTCGGCGGAAACATTGTGAAAGGCGGCGACTACACTCACTTCCTCGGGCACGAGTTCGGCGGCCTGCTGGGCGGCGGAGCCTTGCCAGACGCCGAGGGTGCGCGAGGCGCGTCCGCCAATGCCGGCTGCGAGGGGCACGGTGGCATCGATGAGGATGCTGCCTGCAGTGATCGAGGATTTCAGTTTCTTGAGAAGAGCGGCTTGAGCCTCGAAGGGGACGGTCAGCATCAGGATGTCCGAGGCAGCGCAGGCGGCTCCATTTTCCATGCCGGAGACGTTGGCTTGGCCTCCAAGTCTTTGCTGGATGGTTGCGGCTGCCCGCTGCGCGCGCTCTTCGTCGCGGGAGCCAATAATGATGGTTTCTCCCGCGCGCGCCCAGCGCAGGGCGAGTCCCATACCGGCGGGGCCGGTGCCTCCGATGACTGCGATGGGGCGGGCGCCTGAGGGACTGGAGTTCATGCGAATTCAGCCTCCAGCGACTGCTCGGCGGTACATTCAGTCAGTGGAAGCTTGATGTTGATGCGGGAGTAGGTCGTGTTCCGCTCGGCGGGGATGCGGCCCATTTCCAGAATCAGCGACTGGAAATCTTCCGGGCTGGTGTACTGGCCTGCGGTGGCTCCAGCTTCGCGAGAAATATTCTCTTCCATCAAGGTGCCGCCGTAGTCGTTGGCGCCGGCGTGCAGACAGAGTTGCGACAGCCGGCGGTTCAGCTTTACCCACGAAACCTGAATGTTGTTGATGGAGCCGGCGAGCAGCAGGCGCGCCAGCGCGTGAACCTTGAGATGCTCGGCCAACGTTGGGCCGGTGCGCGCCAAACCCTGATGGAACAGTAGCGTGTTCTGATGCACAAAACCGAGGGGGACGAACTCGGTGAAGCCTCCGGTCTCAGATTGAATCTCGCGTAACAGCCGCATCTGGCGGACCCAGTGTGCAGGAGTTTCGGCATGTCCGTACATGAGCGTCGAAGTGGTGCGGATGCCGCAGCGGTGCGCGGTGCGGATGACTTCGACCCACAGCGCGGTCGAAAGCTTGTTGGCCGAGAGGATGTGGCGAATCTGGTCGTCGAGAATCTCGGCGGCGGTGCCGGGCAGCGTGCCGAGGCCGTTGTCGCGCAGCATCGAAAGATAGTCGGCCAGCGGCATGCCGGTGAGTTCGACGCCGTAGACGATTTCCATCGGGGAGAAGGCGTGGATATGCATGCGCGGGACGGCGTTCTTCACGGCGCGGAGAATGTCGCGGTAATGGAACTTGGGGAGATCGCGGGGAAGGCCGCCCTGGATGCAGACTTCGGTGGCGCCGAGTTGCCAGGCTTCCACCGCTTTCTGCGCCATCTGACCGAGGGTGAGGAAGTAGGTGTCCGCCTCGCGCGGGCCGCGGCTGAAGGCGCAGAACTTGCATCCCACGAAACAGATGTTGGTGAAGTTGATGTTGCGATTGACCACGTAGGTGACGATGTTTCCCGCGAGCTCGGCGCGCAGGGTGTTGGCGGCGACCAGCAAGCCCAGAAGGTCGTCGCCTTCGGAGTTGGCTAACGCGTAAGACTCTGCCAGCGACAGGTCGGCGCCGTTCTGAGTTTCGAGAACCTTTTCCAGAGAAGAGCGCAGCGCGGAAGTCAGGCGTGGGGCGATGTCAGACCAGTCAAGGGAGGGGAAGGCTTCCAGTTCCGAAGGTGTGAGTTCGCGGGACACGAGTTCCTCCAACCCCAGCTAAACCATTTGATAACTGTTCGTAAACGCTTCTGCCCGGCTGGATTCAAAGTTTAGCACTGCGAGGTGTACTTATTGAAGATTGCACAATATTGTGACCCTCACCCTTACTGTCATTTCGAGCGCAGCAAGGTTTGTCCGCGAGCGGACAGACCTTGCGGAGTCGAGAAACCTGCTTTTCTGCCGCGTCCAACAGCAGG
>JADGNP010000154.1 GCA_017883425.1 Candidatus Sulfotelmatobacter sp.
CGGCTGTGGCTTTTCCCGTAGCCGAAGTAGATCACCATCCCCACAATCAGCCACACGATCAGGCGGAGCCATGTGCTCCAGGGCAGGCTGGCCATCAGGCCCAGAGAGATTCCGATCCCCAGGATTGGGGTCAAGGGGACGAGAGGAGCTTTGAATGGACGGTGCAGATCGGGACGTTTTACCCGCAGAACCCACACCCCGGCGGACACGATGACAAAGGCCAGCAGCGTGCCGATGGAGGTGAGTTGGCTGAGTACGCTGATCGGAAGCACGCCGGCAAGGATCGCGACGAAGAATCCCACGACGATCGAGGAAATCCACGGCGTGCGGAAGCGGGGATGAACCCGGCCCGCCCACTCGGGTAGAAGTCCGTCGCGCGACATCGAGAAGAACACGCGCGACTGTCCCAGTAGCATGACCAGCATGGTGGTGGTGAGCCCGGCGAAGGTACCCAGCATCACGACGATGCTGCCCCAGCGCACGCCGGTAGCCTGAATTCCCACCGCCACCGGAGCGGCCGTGTTGAGGCCGGTGTAGTGGACCACGCCAGTGAGCGTCAAGCCCAGTGCGACGTAAAGCACGGTGCAGATGGCAAGCGAGCCAAGGATCCCAATGGGCATGTCCCGCTGCGGATTCTTGGCCTCCTGCGCGGCCGTCGACACCGCGTCGAAGCCGATATAGGCGAAGAAAATCACGCCGGCACCGCGCGCGATGCCGGACCATCCGAAGGCCCCGAACGATCCCTGATTGGGTGGAATGAAGGGATGCCAGTTCGCGGCCGCGACCTGGGGATGGCGCAGCAGATAGAGCGTGGCGATGACGACAAACGTGATGACCGTGGCTACCTTGATGAACACGATCAGCGAATTGAAGTTGGCCGACTCTCGCACTCCAATGACCAGAATCGTCGTCATGAGCGCGATCACGAGATAAGCGGGAAGATCGAGAATGCCGTGAGCCGTGGGCAGCTTTGTGGCGTCAACCCCTGCGCTGGCGAGGGTTGGCCCGATCGTCGCCAGGCGCGCCCATTGTCCGTTGTACAGAACCAGCAGCGTGCCCGGAGGAGCCGTGACTTGGGGCGGGAGTTGAATTCCAAAGCTCTGAAACAGCGCGACCAGATTGCCGCTCCATCCGACGGCCACCGAGGCCGCGCCGAAAGCATATTCAATGATCAGGTCCCATCCAATAATCCAGGCGAAGATCTCGCCTAGGGTGGCGTAGCCGTAGGTGTAGGCGGACCCGGCGATCGGAATCAGCGAAGCGAACTCGGCATAGCAGAGTCCGGCAAAGATGCAGCCAGAGCCCGCCAGAATGAACGACAGCACGACCGCAGGGCCGGTGAACGTTGCGGCGACCGTTCCGGTCAGAACAAAAATTCCGGCCCCGATGATGGCGCCGATGCCCAGCGTAACCAGGTTGACCGGACCCAGCACGCGGCGCAGGCCGGTGCCGCTTTCGTCGTGAGCCTCGGTCAGCAGAAGATCGAGCGGTTTCGTCGCCAGCAGGTCAGACAAGGCTTGTCTCCTTCGATCAGGCTGATTCCGACCGGATCGGTGTGTTCCGCATAGCGGATGGCATTGTATCCGGGCAGGTGGCGGATGGTCATGCGAAAAGATGTTGGAGAACCGGGATACACCTGCGCGGGCGATCTGGAGAAAGGCGCGGTGTATGATGTGGCCGCAACGTCGGTAGTGATCATGAAGAAGGCGATCTTGATTGCGGTGGCACTCCTCGCGGCAGTTGGCGTTCTCGTCGGCTACTCCTACGGATGGACTGCCTATTATTCAGCATGGCGACTGATGGTTGGTCCGCGAAGGCGGCCGCTCCGTGACATAGCGTTTGAGCGAACGGAAACTCGCCGGCTACGAGGACAGTATCTAGTAGAAGGGGCGCTCGCCTGTTTCCGTTGTCACTCAGAGCGGGACTGGAGCCAGGATGGAGCGCCAGTGCTGGAGGGCGCGAAAGGCGCAGGGCATCGCTTCGAAAAAGAAGGCATTCCCAACCTGACGGCTCCCAATATCACACCGGATCGGGAGACTGGCGCAGGTAACTGGACCGACGATATGCTGGCGCGTTCAATCCGGGAAGGGATTGGGCATGACGGCCGCGCTTTGCATCCTCAAATGTGGGCGGCGGCTTTCAGCAAGTTGCCCGACGAAGATGTGGCATCGATCGTGGTCTACCTGCGGAACATTCCGGCCGTTCGCAATTCCCTGCCCAAAACCCAGCTGACTCTGTCGCAGCGGTTTCGATTCAACGCGAGGCTACAACCCATTACGGATGTTGTTCCACAGCCGAAGTTCGACAGCCCTAAAGATCGTGGAGAGTTTCTTGAATTCGTGGCAGATTGCGCGGGCTGCCATACGGACTGGTACCACCCGGGCTCTGCCGTTAACGGTCAACTCTTTGGCGGGGGCAATCTGATCGAAGCCCCGAACGGAGAGAAAATATTCAGCCCTAACCTGACCCCCGACCCAAGCGGCATTTCCTATTACGACGAGAAAATGTTTATCCAGGTAATCCGCACCGGCAAGGTGGGCGCGCGTAAGTTGCACGGCGTGATGCCGTGGGTGTTCTACCGAAACATGAGTGACGAGGACCTGAAGGCAATCTTTGCATGGTTACGATCCCAAACACCTGTCAAACATGTGGTCGACAACACCGAACCGGCGACCTATTGCCGGCTTTGTTTTCAGAAGCACGGTGGCGGCGACAGAAACTGACGGTGACTCTCTCACATCAGCCACAGCGCATCCACATCCACGATCACCTGGGTGCGCGGAATCTTCTTCTGTGCGGCATAGGCGAGCATGGCACGCAGGGTCGTGTTGAGCTTTTCCCGGCTGGGGGACTTGAGCACGAAGTGGTAGCGATAATCGCGCTTCAACCGCATGATGGGAGCGGGCGCTGGGCCGAGCACGCGCACTCCTTCGTGGCGAGTCGCGTCGAACCACTTCCCCAATGTTCCCGACCATTGCAGGGCGTCGTCGAGTTTGGCGCTCCGCACCAGCACGTTGGCCAGCGCGGAATACGGCGGGTAGTGCATCCAACTGCGGAATTGCAGTTCTTTCTCGTAGAAGCCGATGAAGTCGTGGCGGGCGGCATACTGCACGGCGTAGTGGTCCTGAAAATAAGTCTGCAGCACAACTTTGCCGGGAGTTTGCCCGCGTCCGGCGCGTCCGGCAACCTGCGTCAGCAACTGAAACGTGCGCTCGGCGGCGCGAAAGTCCGGGAGGCCGAGTGCGACGTCGGCCCCGACTACACCCACCAGCGTCACCCCGTGAATGTCGTGGCCTTTGGCGATCATCTGAGTGCCGACGAGTAGATCGAGTTCCCCTTCGTTCAGCGCGTTCAACGCTCGCTCGAAATCTTCGTGGCTGCGGACGGTGTCGCGGTCGAGACGGGCGATGCGCGCCTGGGGAAACATCCCGTGCAGCAACTCTTCAAGTTTTTCTGACCCCGTCCCGAGAAAATAGACGTACTCACTTCCGCAGTGGACACAGGTTTTCGGCACAGGCGCCGTGTAGCCGCAATAGTGGCAGACCATTTTGTGCTCGCGCTTGTGATGGGTGAGCGCGATGGCGCAGTTCTGGCATTCGAGCTTTTTGCCGCAGGTGCGGCAGAGGACGACCGGCGAATATCCGCGGCGGTTGAGCAGCACCATGACCTGCTCTTTGCGGTCGAGCCGTTCTTTGATCTCGGCGGCGAGCTTGCGCGAAACGACTTGTTCGCGGCCAGTTTCCTGGAACTCCTGCCGCATGTCGATGATTTCGACTTCGGGCAGCGGGCGCTGTTCGACGCGATCGGGCAGCTCGACGAGCGCGTACTTGTTCTTCTTCGCGTTGAAGTAGGACTCCAGCGACGGCGTGGCCGAACCCAGCACGACAACCGCATTCGCCATCTTGGCGCGCATCACGGCAATATCGCGGGCGTGGTAGCGCGGCGTTTCTTCCTGCTTGTAGGAGGAGTCGTGCTCCTCGTCGACGATGATCAGCGCCAGATCGGCCACCGGGGCAAAGACCGCCGATCGCGTGCCGACGACCATGCGCGCTTCGCCGCGCTTGATGCGATGCCACTGCTCGGCACGTTCCCGGTCGGAGAGCGCGGAGTGCAGGATAGCCACTTCATCGCCGAAGATCTGGTGCAGGTCGGCCGCGACAGCTGGCGTCAGGCCGATTTCAGGGACCAGCAGGATGGCAGAGCGCCCAGCTTCGAGCACCCCGCGCATGGCTGCCAGATACACCGCAGTCTTGCCCGATCCGGTGACACCGTGCAGCAGCATGCCGGCGAACTTGCGCGCGGCGACACCTTGCCGCATTCGCGAGAGGGCAGATTGCTGGGCAAGGTTCAAGTCGAAGTCGAACAGAGATGGGCGGGGCTTGGAGCGGGAGACAGTGAACTCAGCAGGCTCTTCTACAATCTCGACGAGGCCGCGCCGAACCAGCGTGGCGAGCGTGGTTTGTGGTACTTCGAGCGATTGCAGCGTGCTCACCGGAACTCTTCCTCCGGAAGCAGCCAGGGTGTCGACCAGCTTCCGTTGGTTGTCGTTCAGTTTGCCCTCGGCGGCTTTGAGGACCGCGATCTTCATCGTGCGCGTGGCGTCACGAGCCGCGGACACGTCCTCGCGCGCCAGCCATTTCTTGCGAACCATTCCAGCGAGGACGGCCTTGGAGACGCGCGTGGCGGAACGGAGCGTCTCTTCCCGGATGAGAGCTGATCCCTCAGGGGCTAAAGCCCGGTTTTCGGAGGGCTGTAACGGCACGGCTGAAGCCGTGCCCTTCCCAAGCCCGTTCTGTCCAACTCCGCTCGTCCCAACCCCGTTCTTCCCAACTCCGCTCTCCGGGCCGGCGTCGCTTTCAGAAATGCAACCGGCCAGATAGTCGAGAACGCGGAACTCGGCTGCCTGCTCCTCTGGAGTGCGTTTCGAACGGGCGGACGATCCGGACATGCCCGCCAAATGCAGCGCCATCTGGCCGTCTTCCGTGAGGCGATAGCCGATCGAACGTTTGAACTCGGCGTGCAGCGGCAGCATGGTGCGGAATACGTCCCCAAGCGGGGCGAGATAGTAGTCGGCAATCCAGCGGCCCAGATGCAGCAACTGCTCGTCGAGCACGGGCACTGCGTCGAGCACTGTCAGAATGTTTTTCGTGGTGACGGAAGGCTTGCGGTCGTGCAGTTCGACGACGATGCCCGTCATGCGCTGCTGGCGAAAGGGGACCAGCACGCGCCCGCCCACGACCGGCGTGGCATCCGCGGGGACACGGTAGGTGAAGACCATATCCAGCGGCACGGGAACAGCGATGTCACAGAATTCGGGCATCCATCTCAGAGGACAGCAGTCTCAGAGGATAGCAGTGACGCCTGAGGAAAGGTGAACCGCCAGCTTAATCGTCAACCTTCTTGGCAGGCTCCAGTCCCAGGTACTTCATGACCATCTGCAAATCTTTCCAGGCTTCGCCTTTCTGGCGTGGATCGCGCAGAAGGAACGCAGGATGGTAGGTCACCGCGAGTTTCGTTCCCTGCCAGGAAGGATCGCTGCTGCGCGCGCCGGTGGGCATGAAGTCGTAAAAGCGGCCGCGCAGTTCCGACATTGATGCATTCATGGCGAGCAGGTTTTTCGCCGCAACCGCGCCGAGAGCGACCACGACTTTGGGCTTGATCACGGCGATCTGCCGCATGAGAAATGGCGAGCAAGTTTCGGTCTCGTCGCGCTCCGGCGTGCGGTTGCCCGGCGGACGGCATTTCACCACGTTCGCAATGTAGACATCCTCGCGGCGGATGCCCATCGCTTTGATCATGTTGTTGAGCAACTGGCCGGCCCGGCCCACGAACGGCTCGCCTTGCGCGTCTTCGTCGGCGCCGGGGCCTTCGCCCACGAACATTAGCTCGGCGCGAGGGTTGCCCACGCCAAAAACGATCTGCTTCCGGCCCTGCTTGTGCAGTTTGCAGCGCGTGCACTCGCCCAGGTCTTCGCGAATCAGTTTGAGTGCGGCGATGGGATCGGCAACGCCATGTTCTGGCTTCGGAGTTAGTACCTCGAAAATGTTTTCCTCAGCGACCTTTGCGACGACAGTGGATTTCTTTGCGGGCATTTCCTCTCGCAGTTCCTGGGATGTGGAAGATACAACTAGGGCGTCAACGTCAGCGACTGTAACCGATTCGGAGACTCGCGGTTCGCGCCGGTAGAAATCGTAGATGCCCATCTCGTGGCAGTAGCGAACGCGTTCGGCGAGCGCGCGGCGCAGATCCGGGTCAAGAGTGTGGGGCATCAGTTTCTAGATTGTAATGCAGTGGCAGGCGGATGTGCTCGTAGTGGCGGCGAAGAGCAGCAGATTCCTCGTCGCTCCGCTCCTCGGAATGACAAAGAGTCTCTGAGTAAGCAGTCAGGCTTTCACGGGCGATTTGCGGTGCTGGCGCAGACGCACCACCTGGTCGAGGACGCGCAGGGCCACTTCCCACTTCGTGGTTTCGGGAACCTCGACCACCTCTTCGCGGGTGATGATGGTGACCGCGTTGCGGTCGGAATCAAAACCCACGCCCTCGCGCGAAACGTCGTTGACCACGATGGCATCGAGATTCTTCGACACCAATTTCTGGCGCGCATTCTCCAGAACGTTTTCCGTTTCGGCGGCGAAGCCCACAACGATCTGCGTACCCTTGTTCAGAGCAAGCTCTTTCAGAATGTCGGGCGTGGCCTCGAGTTCCAAAGTCATCGGGCCCTTGCGCTTGATTTTTTGTCCCGCCGCGGCTTTCGGGCGATAGTCGGAGACGGCGGCGGTCTTGATCACGACGCTCGCCTGGGGAAGCAGTTTGAGCACCGCGTCCCGCATTTCTTCGGCAGACTCGACTCGAGTTACCTCGGCGGCTCCGGGCGGAGTGAGCGAGGTCGGCCCGCTGACCAGAAGCACGCGCGCGCCGCGACGCAAGGCGGCCTCGGC
Source organism: Candidatus Sulfotelmatobacter sp. (assembly GCA_017883425.1). GTDB lineage: Bacteria > Acidobacteriota > Terriglobia > Terriglobales > Acidobacteriaceae > Sulfotelmatobacter. The sequence continues at coordinate 6,939 of JADGNP010000154.1, forward strand.
GAGAGCATACCCCATGCGCCCGCTGGAGCGGTTGGTGAGATACCGCACAGGATCGATCTTTTCCCGCGTCGGCCCGGCCGTAATCAATACAGTCTCACCATTCAGATCCTGGGACGCGCCGAGGGCCTCCATCACCGCGGCGACGATGGCCTCGTTTTCCGCGAGCCGCCCCGGGCCGGTCATCCCGCAAGCCAGGTAGCCTGCGCCCGGCTCAACAATCTTCACGCCGCGCTGCCGCAGAATCTGGAGATTCGCCTGCGTGGCCGGATGATTCCACATGTTGACGTTCATGGCGGGCGCCACAACCACCGGCGCGGTAGTGGCGAGATAAAGCGTGGTCAAAAAGTCGCTGGCGATTCCCTGCGCGAAGTGAGCCAGCACGTCGGCCGTCGCGGGCGCAACCACCAGCGCATCGATGGCTTGCGCGACCGCGATGTGCTCGATCGCGGAGTCGATGTTGGCTTCCTGCCCATCGCCCGGCTCGAACATGCTGGTAATGACTTTCTCTCCGGAGAGCGCGGCGAAGGTGAGGGGACGAACGAACTCCTGGGCGGCGCGCGTCATCACGACTTGCACGCGGATGCCACGATCCTGCAGCAGGCGGACGATCTCGGCCGCTTTGTAGGCTGCGATCCCGCCGGTGACGCCAAGGGCGATTTTCATGGATTTTTGATTGTGGAATCTCGATGGTCGATGCAAAACCGTTGATCCCGAACTTGCGGTTTCACAGTCAGCAATCAACAATCACGAAATCAACAATTCTCTAGTCCTGGCCCAGCGCCTTGTCGAGCGCATCTTCCGCCTGCTCGGCCGCGGTGCGCGTTTCCGGAATCTCCCACTTCACCTTGCCCGCGCGGATTTCATCCTGCGCGATGCGGCAGGGCTTGCGGGAGTTGGTGTCGACCACTGGCGGCGCACCGGACTGGAGTTGGCGCGCGCGCCGCGCTGCCACCAAAATGTAACGGTAGTTGCTGTCAAAGCCTTCGATCAACTTCATTGGGACTCTCCCTCAAAAATCAGGTTTGAAGTCTAATCAGTGCCGAACGTCGAACCATGCGTTCTACAGAACACGGCCAGCTTTCAGGCTTGTCCCGCTCTATCCCATTCGCTGCTTCCCACGCCCATTCCGGCGTCCCTAAAATGATACCGCGAAATCTATGACCGTGCCGAAGGCGGGAGGCCGCCAAAGGAATCCAGGATCGGCCTCACCCGGTCCCTGATGTTGGCCAGCCGCTGACGGTCCGCCAGTTCCACGATCTTCTTCTCCCCCGCCGACTGAGGCGCTCGCGACCGCGGCAGGCGCTCCGATAGAACGATCGCCTGCAGGCTCTCGATGGATTCCTCGAGATCGTCGTTGATCAAAATATAGTCGTACTTGTCGTAGTTCTCAATCTCACGACTGGCCGTGACCAACCGGCGGGCGATCACGTCTTCCGCGTCCTCGCTGCGCTTGCGCAGCCGCCACTCCAGGGTTTTGCGGTCGGGAGGCAGGACAAAGATGCTGACGGCGTCCGGCAACTTTCGCTTCATCTGCGCGGCCCCTTGCACATCAATGTCGAGGAGAAGATCGTGCTTTTTTTCTTCTGCCTCACGCAGGAACCGCCGCGCCGTCCCGTAGTAATTTCCGAAGACGTTGGCGTGCTCCAGGAACTCATCGTCGCCAATCATCTGCTCAAATTCTGCGCGGGGAACGAAGTGGTACTGCTTGCCGTGTTGCTCGCTGCCGCGGGGAGCACGCGTGGTGTAGGAGATCGAAAAATCGAGATCCGGAACCAGCTTCAGCAGTTCGTTGACCAGGGTCGATTTCCCCGAGCCGGAAGGCGCCGAAATGATGTAGATAAGGGGCCTGTAGGTTGGGCTCATTCCAGGTTTTGCACCTGCTCGCGTGACTTTTCGATTTCTGCCTTCATGGCCAGGCCTGCCTCCGTAATCCTCAGCGCTTCGCCCGCCAGGCCGGAAGTCTTCGAGAGCAGCGTGTTGGCTTCGCGGTTCATTTCCTGCAGCAGGAAGTCCAGCTTCTTTCCGATCTCGCCGCCCTCTTCGAGCAATCCCAGAAAATGTTGCACGTGATTTTCGAGACGCACGATCTCTTCTTGAATATCGCTGCGATCGACCAACAGTGCGGCCTCCTGCAGCACTCGCTCCTTGTCCACGGTCGCACCCAGCAGTTCCTGAAGGCGGGACTGCAGCCTGTCGCTGTAGTTCTGCAGCACGGCGCAACGATGTTGCTGCACGTTTTTGCTCGCCTCCACCAGATGGGCCATGCGGTCGCGCAGTTCGCGGGCAATGCCGCGACCTTCCTCCTCGCGCATTTGATTCAGCCGGTCGAGGGCCTCACCGACCTTCGCCATCACCGCGGCCTCAATCTCGCCGTCGGCACTGTCGTTGGCGGAGTCGAGCGCGCCCGGAATGCGCAGCACGGCGTTCAGGTCGGGCACCGCGGCGAGGGAAAACTCGGCGGCAGCGGCTCGAAATGCAGCGATGTAACCACCGACAATCTCGCGATTGAGTGAGAACGTCTCACCGGTTGTGCGCTCCAGGCTCAGCGAGATCTCGACGTGGCCGCGCCCCATCTTCTCTTTCAGCAGGCGCCGGAGTTGCATCTCGAGGGAATCGGTCCCGGAGGGAAGGCGGAAATGCAGATCGAGGAAGCGATGGTTGACCGACTTCAGCGACAGCGCAAAAGCCAGCCGGCTATTGGACGGAGCCGAACCGGCGGGAAGGGCTGCGCTTCCGCCGTCCGGGCGATGGATTTCACCTCTCACCTGCGCAAAACCTGTCATCGAGCGTATGGGCATAGGGGGCCGTGGTCTCAAGTTTCTGCGACTGCTTTGGGCGAATCTGCGTTGGCGAATTGCAATTCGTAGAGACGCCGGTACGTACCTAACTTCGTCATCAATTCTTCGTGGCAACCGATGTCGGCAATCGTGCCGTTATCGATCACCGCGATACGATCCGCGCGGCGCACTGTCGAAAGCCGGTGCGCAATCACAAACACGGTGCGGCCGCTCATCAAATTATGCAAGGCGGATTGCACCAGGGCTTCGGACTCGCTGTCGAGCGCCGACGTGGCCTCATCCAGAATCAGGACGGGCGCGTTTTTCAGCAACGCCCGCGCAATCGCCAGACGCTGGCGCTCGCCTCCGGAAAGCCGCACGCCGCGCTCTCCGATCACAGTATCGTAACCCGCCGGAAGGGCCACAATGAAATCGTGCGCCAGCGCGGCACGGGCTGCGGCCTCGACTTCCTTCTGGGGAACCTGGGGCTGACCGTAGGCGATGTTGTTGCGGACGGTGTCGTTGAACAGGACCGTTTCCTGGGTGACGATGCCAACCTGCGCCCGCAGCGAAGCGAGAGTCACATCGCGCACGTCATGGCCGTCGATCAGGATGCGCCCGCTGGTGACATCGAAGAAGCGGGGAATGAGGTGAACCAGGGTGCTCTTGCCGGCGCCGCTGGAGCCTACGACCGCCAGAACTTCGCCGCG
>JADGNP010000637.1 GCA_017883425.1 Candidatus Sulfotelmatobacter sp.
ATTGATCATGGACTGAATCTTGCGAATCGGAAAACCCTGCGCCCGCATGTTCTGCTCGATTTCCTCGACCGACCCGTCGAGTTCCTCGCGCCAGCGATCGGGAGTCATTTTGCGATCGATCTTGTGGAACTTACTGTGAGTTCCGATCTCGGCCCCGAGATCCTCGAGACGCTTGCCTAGCGGCGCTAGTTTGTCCCAACCCGCCTTCTTCACGAAGCTGGATACCCACGTGTAGAGCGGCACTACTCCCGTGTCCTGCGCAACCTCCGCAAGAAAATTGAGCGTCTTGAGTTGGTAGTTCAGGTCGCCGCTGTTATCTCCATCGAGTCGCACAATCGCGGTTAGGTTGGCGTTGGAGATCTGCGGAGCAGGAAACGGGACATCCACATCGCCATAAGAGGCCCATTGAACCGCGCGGATCAGCGCATTCCAGAGTTCGTTCGCATAGATGACTTGCGGCGGGTCATTACGGAAGAAAGTTCCCGCGCCTGCCGAGGTTCCAAAGTCACTCACGAGAACAACGCGGCTGCTCCCCTTTGTCACGCAGGAAAGGTACGGAAAGCTTTGCCGGCCATCGGTCGAGACCAGTAGTACCGCTCCGCCGGATCTCGGCTGCAGCACATTCGTGGCGGACGCCAGCACCGGCGTTAGGAACTGCGACACCTCGAATCCACGCGTCACATAATGATCATTTGAAGTGACTCGAATCCGGTATTCGGTTCCGCCCAGCAGTCCTTTGTATTCCAGTCCGAGCAGATCATCGAGAGCGTGATGATCGCGCTCTTTCTCGTTCTCGTCTTTGGTGGCGAGTGGTCCGTCGAGGATCACGCTGTGGTCGCCCGCAAGATAAGCGCGCAAGCGAAGGACGATCTGTGAGTACGTCGCGCCATCCACTAGCGCCGCTTGGGCAAACACAAGTGCGGAGTACTTCGACAGTTCTTTGTCGCTTGGCATTTCCTCTACAAAGAGCGTGTCGTAAGGAATACCCGCCAGCGTCGCGATGCCGACCCAGCCGTGTCCGGCTAGTTGACTCGTTTCCCACGCGTGGTGGTAGCTGGTTTTGCTCAGGAAGATTGCCAGCCGAGGCTGTCTGAACGACGGGGTTGAAGCAAACGCCATTCCCCACAGAAGCAGTAGGACTGCACCGAACCGTAGCTTCATCATCACCAACTCCTCGGGTAAGGAGTTCCTAGTATCACGAAACCGGGCGCCTTGGCCGCCCACCTGGCAAAACTCGATTGATGATGCAAACACAATAGCAGAACAACGAAGCATAAAGAAAGGAGAAACGTAATAAATCGAAAGAAACACCACGTACGTCGGCAAACCGGAGTGCGCCGGGATAAAACTTCGATGATCGCGCTTCGCGCTCACCCCTGGTCATGAAAACGAGAGGCATCGTTTCGCAGGGACTCGACTTTGGCAAAAATAAGGGATGCGAGCACGGCACTCCACTGCGGTTGTCAATGTTCGACCCCATGGTTGATTCTCGTTCTATCACCGAAGGCAAGGACGTTGCCGGAATGGCGGAATAAACCCCGCGGATAAAACTGTGCCTGGCTGGCGCTGGTGTATCCCCTGATTGGAGCGAGAAGCCCGTGGAACAACTTATGCTTGATGCGCTGGCTCTTCGGTGACGAGGAGGCGATATGGGTAAGCTCATCGAGCGCTGCGCCGGCATTGACATCGGCAAACGTTTTTTAGTGTGCTGCGTCATGACCGGGGCTGCCCAGGAGGAGCCCCGCAGTGAAACGCGGCGTTTTGACACAACTGTCCCGGGTTTGAAACGACTGCGGAACTGGCTTAACGAGGAGAGTGTGACGGATGTCGTGATGGAGAGCACGGGATCGTACTGGATTCCAGTTTTCAATCTACTGGAGGGCCATATCACGGTCGTGCTGGCCAATCCTGAAGAGGTGAAGAATCGGAAGGGCCACAAGACCGATCGTAAAGATGCGGGGCACCTAGCGGACCTACTGCGGCACAATCACGTCAAGTCCAGTTACATTCCTGCCGAGCCGGTGCGTCAGCTCCGGGATCTTACTCGGCGTCGAGTGCAACTAACCCAAGACGCTACGCGCGAGCGGAACCGGGTGCAGAAGCTACTGGAACAAGTCAATGTGAAGATTGGCAGCGTGCTTACGGACGTGTTCGGTGTCTCTGGGCTCCACATGCTGTTGGCACTCCTGGACGGGCGGGCTGCGCCAGAGGAAATCGCTGGATTGGCACGGGGATCGGCCAAGCGTAAGACACCGCAACTGATCGAGGCACTCGAAGGCAATCGCATGAGCGATCATGTGCGATTTTTGATCCGCGGTTGTCTGCGTCACCTGGCCTGCTTAGAAGAGGAAGTGGAGGAACTCGACGCCGAAATCCTCCGGCGCATGCAACTCTCTACGTTTCAGAAGGCCTTCACACTGTTACAAACCATTCCCGGAGTAGGCCAGCTTTCGGCAGCCACGATCTTGGCAGAGACAGGGCCAGACCTAGACTCCTTTCCGACCATTGAACAGATGGCGAGTTGGGCGGGCTTGTGTCCAGGTAATCGGGAAAGTGCAGGCATTCAGAAAGGACCACAAACCACCCACGGCAACCCTTATCTGTGTACGGCTTTGGTGCAGTGCGCATGGGCGGCAACTCGTAAGCGCGACTCTGTTTTTCGGTCCCGCTTTCAACGACTAGCACCAAGGCGTGGCGAGAAACGCGCGATTATCGCGGTGGCTCATCATATGCTGATCATTCTTTACTGCATGCTGAAACGAGGTGTGCCATTTCTTGGCGCCGAAGACGCACCCAAACAACGGCGGCGGGAACGTCGTGCTCACCATCACTTGCGATGCCTTAGGCGTCTTGGTTTCTCAGTGGAGATCAGTCTGAGTTCCGAGTCCATCCCACCCGACACAATCAGCCGGTGAGTGTTTTCGGAACAACCGGCATGTGGTAGGGGATGAAAGAGCCCTACAGGAAAGGAGCAGCGAAATCCATCCTGGCCTCGAGTCTTGCAGGCGGTATCGCGAGGTGTCGCTTGAAGCGTAGACAGGGGT
>JADGNP010000155.1 GCA_017883425.1 Candidatus Sulfotelmatobacter sp.
GGACTGGAGATAGGCTTCGCCGCACATGATGGCGGTGACGCAGGAGGCGTAGTCGCGGCCGGCGTCGGAGTCGTAGGGGAGTCCGGCGGCCATGAGGAGAGCGCCTAGATTTGCGTAGCCGAGGCCTAGCGGGCGGTAGTCGTGCGAGTTGCGCATGATTTGTTCGGTGGGGTAGCCGGCGTTGTCGACCAGGATTTCCTGGGCGGTGATCAGCACATCGACGGCATGACGGTAGGACTCGACATCGAAGGTGCCGTTGGGAGCGAACTTCAGGAGATTCAGGCTGGCGAGGTTGCAGGCTGAGTCGTCCAGGAACATGTATTCGCTGCACGGGTTGCTGGCGTTGATTCGCGCGGTGTTCTTCGAGGTGTGCCAGCGGTTGACCGTGGTGTCGTACTGCATACCGGGATCGCCGCAGTGCCAGGTGGCTTCGGAAATCTTGCGCAGCAATTCTTTGGCTTTGCAGGTTCTTACGACCGAGCCGTCGGTGACCGTTTTGGTGGAGAAGTCAACGTCGCGAACCACCGCGTACATAAAGTCGTCGGTGACGCGGACGCTGTTGTTGGCGTTCTGGAAGAAGATGGAGGAGTAAGCGTCGGAGTCGGGATGGGAGCCGTCGTATCCCATGGCGACGAGGGCGTGGGCCTTGGCTTCCTCTTTCTGCTTGCACTCGATGAATTCGATGATGTCGGGATGGTCGACGTTGAGGATGACCATCTTGGCGGCGCGGCGGGTCTTGCCGCCGGACTTGATGACGCCGGCGAAGGCGTCAAATCCTTTCATGAAGCTGAGCGGGCCGCTGGCGGTGCCGCCGCCGGACAGAGTTTCTGTAGATCCGCGCAGGGGCGAGAGATTGGTGCCGGTGCCGCTGCCCCACTTGAAGAGCATGCCTTCGGTTTTGGCCAGAGTGAGGATGGAGTCGAGCGAATCTTTGACCGAGTTGATGAAGCAGGCGGAGCACTGGGGCTTGGAGTATCCGGTGACGCCGAATTCGACTTGCTGGGTCTGCGGGTTCCAGTGCCAGCTGCGGCCGTCGGATTTGGGCTCGATGCGGTCGCATCCCACGTTGAACCAGACGGGAGAGTTGAAGGCGGCGTACTGGCGGACGAGGATGTGAACCAGTTCGTCGTGGAAGGTGGCGCCGTCATCGGGAGTCTTGAAGTAGCCTTGGGCCATGCCCCAGTCGCGGATGGTTTCGGCGACGCGGGCGACGAGCTGGCGGACTCCGGTTTCACGCTCGGGAGTGCCGATCTTGCCGTGCAGATATTTGCTGGCCACGATGTTGGTGGCGGTCATGGACCAGTCTTTGGGGACTTCGACGTCTTTCTGCTCAAAGATCACGTTGCCCTGGGAGTCGGTGATCTGAGCGAGGCGGAGATCCCATTCGACCTCGTTGTAGGGGGAGACGCCGGGCTTGGTGAAGAAGCGGCGGAAGGAGAGGCCGGAGGGCTTCTTCTTGGTGACGGCGAGGTTCGGGGTGGACGAGGTGGCGATATCGTTTACGATTTTGACTTCTGCCATTGGGGGCTCCAATAAATTTAGATTCTATGCGGTTCCGGGCCGATTCAGGCGTCCGGCTAGCGGGCGGGGGAATCGGGGTGGAGCTTAGGTCTTTCAAAGATCGGTTCTTTTTCACGCGATCAAGCGGCGTGCGTTTCAGGCGTCCCATACGGGACGCGGAATCCTTTTCGTCCGTCCCGCCACTGGAAGTGGCGGGCTACTATCGGTCGTCCCTCCGGGACGAAACCTGAGGCTGACGCTGAAGTTCTGCGCCACCCAAAACCTCCGGTCAGAAACCGGAGGGGAATGGGGAGGGACAGTGAATGTTGGTGGCGGCTCCGGAGTCTAGCTGGGGGGTCGTCGGGGAGGAATGCGAGATCGAAAAACCCAGTTCGGCGCCTGAGCCGCTCGCTTCGCTTCGCGGGACGGGCGAGGCGCCCGTCGCCACATGGGTATTGGTAGCGTCGGCGAACAGGGACGGCTGGGCGTCGTTCGGGGGCGGAACGTATTCGGTTGCGGGAGTCAGTTCCAGGGAACTGGCGAAGTGGGAGCCGATGCCGCTCGCTTTTTCGGCGGCAGAGACCATCCATTGATTGAGGGCGTTGCAGATGCTGCGACGCTGAGTTTGGTCTTCGATGACGACAAAGCGCGCGAAGTAGCGGCCTGAGGCCAGGCGAGCGCTCATGGGATTCTGGCGTGAGAGCATGCGGTCCAGGACGAAGGCCATATCGTCGTCTTCGAAGAATTGGGTGACGGCGAGCATGCGGCGGGGGCGCGGCGGAGTGGTGCTGTCGGCGTCCAGCCGAGCTTCGCTCGGCCTGACCGGGTTCCCTCGGCTTCGCTCGGGATCGGCTCCGACCCGGTCCCACACTACTTCAGCCGAGCTGCGCTCGGCTGGACAGCCGGGGGCGGCTGTCCCCACATGATCATTCTGATCATTCTGGGAGTTCTGCCCGGTTCCCCAGTCCATGATCTCCTCGGCTACGGCGAAGACACCCGGCTTGCTGGGGACGAACAGGAGGCTGTGATGGGTCTCGCAGCGGAACCAACGCGACCAGTGAAGGCGGCGATAGTCGAGGGGACGATCAAAACCGTGACGCGCCAGAGACTCTGAAACGAGGCGAGTTAAACCTTCCATTGCGGGCTCCTGGGTCCTGCTGCCATGCCGGAGAAAGGAAGTTCCCTGGTCTGCCGGCGGGCAGGTTACAGATGATTGCGTGCTGCCGTTTCTTACTGCACTCTCAGTTGTTGTCGTGCCCCGGGGGAGGGTCGGGGAACGGCCACCGCACTCAAATCGGCTTCCGGCTTCCGGGATTTGGCTTCCGGATATGCTGGAGGCTGTTCGTTTTAAGGTTCCGGGCGCCGGGCTTACGGATCTGGAAGCCCGGGCGCCTGAGCCTTTTCTGACCTGCGGAGGAGCCGAGTCACCTCTGGCTGGGCACCGGGCCGCATCTTTTTCCTGCACTGCTTCTTTACTGCCCTGGAATTCCGTCCCATTCCCGTGAGGCGGAATTTGTTGCTTGGGATTGCAAAGTTACTCCCGCAGATTGTGCCTGTCAAGAGGGAAACACTACAGGTTGTATCCCTAGCAATGACGGGCTTGATGCGGGGTTTGGGGCCCGGTTTTCCACATTGTGGAAAACGGAGGGCGGTAGCGATTTGGCGGGCGTGGGCAAGGATTTCCATTCTGGGACCGTATCTCACGGCAGGGGCTGGGGTTGCCGCGGCGTCGCAAAGACTGAGAAGAAGAGTTTCAGTCGTCCCTCCGGGACGAGTTCTAATCTGTTCAAGCTGACCCAGCGCTGGAAGCGCTGGGCTATTTTCGTGGGTCCCTACGGGACCTTTCTATCCGGTCTCGAGCTTTCTTGTCCGCTTCTTATCCGGTCTCAAGGTCACCCCGTCTAGGGTTCGCGGGGAGGTCACTACCGGGTCTTGCCTCATTTCGCGGAAGGAGATGTGCTCCGCCTGGGCATGGCGGCCAAGCATAAGAGCTCACATGAGGCCCAGGCGCGTGGCGGAGACGCGACGGTCGCCACAGGGTTGCGGGAGTTTACGAGCGCGACTGCGGGGGGCTTCCTCTGGTCGGACGATATTGGGCCGGACCAAATCGCTGCGGACCATATTCTGGCGGACCAAGCCGGTTTCGTCGACTCGTTCGCGGACGGTGGGCGACTTGGCGAACTTGACCTCTTCGATCTCAACCGCCTTAAACTTCAGGCGGTCGAGCTTTGGTTCGCCGAGCGTTGACGGTCTGATCGGTATTTCACAGCTGCCGGGTTCGGGCAGCAGAGACATGGGGACGTAGACGTCTTCGAAGATGCGGCGAGGGGCGATGCTGAGCACGCCGTCGGAAGATTCGACGAGGTAGTCCCCTTTGCGTCCGCAGTGCTGGCGGCCGAGGTGGTCGACGAAGGTGAGACTGGAACTGAGTTGTTTGGCTTTGACCAGGAAACGTGTGCGGTACGTCTTCCATTCCTCTAATTTCATGTGGCGCTGCCTCAAGTGGCTGCTTACGAAGTGAGATTGTTGAATGCGATCCCCAAACCGGCGTGCCGGCCAGAACCAAGGTCGATTGTTTTTGTGAAGAGCGAAGGTGACTGTACGAGTGAAACGGGCGCGGGTCAATTCAGTATTTTTGGTGCAATTGAGGAAAAAACTGGCCACGGATTTTCGCGGATGGACACGGATGAAGCAACGGGTGAGGGGAGGGGTGTTCCACCACTGGATGGCGGTAGTTCTCACGTCAGACGGAGTGTTGTGGGGAAAATCTGGTAGAGTGGGCAGCCAGAATATCCACAGAGGGCGCACAGGAAATGCAGAAAGGCAGTTGTCAGTAGTCAGTGGTCAGTTGCCAGTTCTGGTATCTGGTCTTAGGTATTCGGTCGTAGGTCTTGGGTGGCACTATCAGGAGGATCCCTTGAAAGGCAGAGTCGCTTGTGGCGTTATCGCATTTTCGTTTCTTTTGGTTTCCGCTTCTCTCTTGGGTCAGGCTGCGGCGGGGACGAAGGTTGTCGCGCTGCGGTGTGGGAGTTTGTTTGATGGGCGCGGGGATGCGGTGCGCAAGAATGTTGTGATCGTTGTTGACGGAGAGAAGATCAAGGAGGTTGCGACCAGCGCGCCTGCTGGGGCAGAAGTGATTGATCTGTCGCGCGAGACCTGTCTGCCGGGACTGATCGATACGCATACGCATATTTTGCTGCAGGGGGACATTACGGCGGCGGATTATGACGAGCAACTACTGAAGCAGTCGCCGGAGTACCGGACGATTCTGGCGACGGTGAATGCGCGGCGGGCGCTGGAGTATGGGTTTACGTCGATCCGCGATGTGGAGACGGAAGGGGCCGGGTATGCGGACGCGGACGTGAAGAAGGCCATCAATAGCGGAGTGATTCCGGGGCCGCGGATGCAGGTGGCGACGCGGGCTATGGATGTGACGGGGGCGTATCCGCTGCAGGGGTATGCGCCGAATGTGATGGTGCCGCATGGAGTACAGATCGTCGATGGCGCGGACAATGGGCGGGCGGCGGTGCGGGAACAGATCAGCCACGGAGCGGACTGGATCAAGGTGTACAGCGACCGGACGTATCGAGTGCGCGAGGACGGAGTGCTCGACGATATTCCGACGTTCACGCTCGATGAGTTGCGGGCGATTGTGGACGAGGCGCACCGCGAGCGACACAAAGTGGCGTCGCATGCGATGGCGCTGCATGGGGTGCACAACTCGGTGGAGGCCGGGGTGGATACGATCGAGCATGGGAACTACATTGCGGAGGAAGACTTGAAGACGATGGCGGCGCGCGGGATTTTTTATGTGCCGACGATTTTCGTGGGGGAGTATGTGGCGCAGGGGCGGGCGGCGGAGGGGGCTCCGGTGTGGGTGAAGATGATTCAGATTCATGAAGACACATTCCGGCGGGCGATGAAGGCGGGGGTGAAGATCGCGTTTGGGACGGATGCGGGCGGGTTTGACTGGAAGGTGAATCCGGCGAAGGAATTTTCGTCGATGGTGAAGTTTGGGATGACTCCGGGGCAGGCGATCCGTGCGGCGACGGTTACGGCGGCGGAGTTGCTGGGGATGCAGGATTCGTTGGGGACGATTGAGGTGGGGAAGTTGGCGGATATTGTGGCGGTGCCGGGGGATCCTTTGGGGGACGTTTCCGTGATGGAGAAAGTCGACTTCGTGATGAAGGGTGGGGCGGTTTATCGGAGGCCCTAGGCTACAGGCAAAGAGCTTTAACCACAGAGGACACAGGGGACACAGAGGTTAGTGCGGGACGAACCAGGATAGGAGACGGTTTCGAATTCTTGCGCGGCAGAGGCATGGTCTGAGAGATGGTACGGGGTTTGGGGGGCGGTGGTTCCTGGGTCGAACCAGAAAACCTTAACCACAGAGGGCACGGAGGTCACTGAGGAAATAAGCCCCCGCGGCTTGCGGGGGCTTGATGGTGTCGGACTCTACTTTAGGTTCCGCCTCGCTGCGCTTGGCGGGACGGCCGAGGCGGCCGTCCCCACATGGTTCGTTGCGAGTTTAGCGATGCGCTAGCTCGGGTTCGTGCGCGGTCTTGCCGGACTTGGAGGTGGCGTAGCGTTTGTTGATCTCGTCCCAGTTGATGACGTTCCACCAGGCGGCGAGATATTCGGGGCGGCGGTTGTTGTATTTCAGGTAGTAGGCGTGTTCCCAGACATCGTTGCCGAAGATGGGATAGAGGCCTTGCGAGAGCGGGCTATCCTGATTGGGAGTGCTGATGATTTGCACTTCGCCGGTTGACTTGCCGGCCAGCCAGACCCATCCGCTACCGAATTGCTTGGTGCCGGCATCATTGAACTTGGTTTGGAAATCTTTGAAGTTGCCGAAGGTCTTTTGGATAGCATCGGCGATGGGGCCGGTGGGATCGCCTCCGCCTTTGGGTTTCATGATCTTCCAGAACATGGTGTGGTTGACGTGGCCTCCGCCATTGTTGCGGACGGCGGCGCGGATGTCCTCGGGAATGGCGTTGAGGTCGCGAATGAGATCTTCGGCGGACTTGCCGGCCAGGTCGGGATGCTTTTCGATGGCGGCGTTCAGGTTTTTCACGTAGGCAGCATGGTGCATGTCGTGGTGTAGGGTCATCGTTTGCTTATCGATGATGGGTTCGAGTGCGTCGTAGGCATAGGGGAGTGCTGGTAATTCGTGAGCCATGATTTTCCTCCAAAGCATTGAGATGTCGGGAAGCGGCGTTTCGATGCAAGGGTTGTAGGGTGATTATATCGCTGGGCGATGGGGTTGTGGCCTGGAGTCTTGCCCGGGGGGACAGCAGATTCCTCGCTTCGCTCGGAATGACAAGACTCTCTTTCACTTACGAAACTATCTTTCACTTACAGAACTTGCTTTTACCTTGCACAACCTGCTGTTACTTGCGGCCGAGGAGGCGGATGCGGGAGGTGAAGGCGCGGCTCTGGCAGGCGCTGAAGGTGGGAAGCGGATGACTGATGGGGTCGATGGTGTTGTTGACCACATAGGGATTGCAGCGGCCGGTGATGTTGTCGAGGCCGCCCCGGAGGGCCAAGTAGTATCCGAAAAGGTGGAAACGTTTTTCGAGTTGCAGGTTGAGGGAAAAGTAGTCAGGAAAACGATGAGCTCCGGGCTTGCCGATCAGTTGTTGCTGGTCGGTAAATTCGCTGAAGGGGAATCCGGTGCGGGCCTCCATGGAATAGGCGAGTTCGAGTTGATGGATCATGGGCAGCTTGAAAAAGGGCAGGTAGCCCCAGGAGAGGAAGCGGTTGGGAGTGTCCCAGGGATAGGGGCCGGGTTGCTGCGCGCTGAGGATGGGGTTGTCGACGTTGAAGTCCAAGGCTTGATTGGAGCGGGCGCTGGAGCGGGTGTAGGAACCCATGAGCATGTAGGTTTCGCGGAAGTTGTGGCGGAGGGTGAGTTGGAAGGCGTCGTAGCGGTCGTCGCGGGTGTTTTGGAGAATGAAGTTGCCGATTGAGGTGTTGTTGAGGGTGTCGTAGACGAAGCCGCGAGTGCCGCGGCGTTCCAGGAATTCGGCTTTCAGATAGATGGCGGCGGGCAGTTTTTTTTCCAGGCCGAGGCTCCAGTTGAGGAAGCGGGGCACTTGGAGCGTGCTGGTGTTGGCGGTGAAGGTGGTGGTGACGGGGCCGGTGGTGGTGATGCAGTTCGCGGTGCAGGTGGGGTCGGGGGTTGAGTAGAAAGTATCTTGCCTGGTTCCGGCGAACGGGCGAGCGATCAGGTAGACCGGTGTGGCGTCGTAGACGAGGCCGATGCCGGCGGAGAGTTTCGTGTTGCCGGAACTGTCGAGGACGTAGGTTCCGGCGAGGCGGGGAGAGATCACCGCATGGCGGACGATTTCGTCCCAGTCGAGGCGGATGCCGGGTGCGATCAGCAGGCGATCGGTGAGGAGCCAGCGATCTTCGGCATAGGCGCTGACTTCGGCGTTGTTTTGCTGATGTAATGGCGCGGCGGCGAAGGTCGAATATCGCGTACAAGGGAAGGTCGCGTCCTGCGCGGCGTTGAGGCAGGTTTCGCCGGCGGGGAGCGATATCTGGGCGGCGGTGAGGAACGAGATGGGCTGACGTGCGAATTCCGCGTCATAGGAAATCCGGTCGAGATCGACTCCCACTTTGAAATCGTGACGGCCGTGCCACTGGTGCGACGGAAGAAACAGGTTGGAGAGAGCTTGCCAGCGGCGGGCGTGGGTTTGGTCGGCGAGGTAGAAGCTTCCGTCCGTGGTGTTGGGATTGACGGAGTAGGGAAGCGATCCGTAGGGAGTGAGTTGCACGTTGTATTGATCGAAGGCGAATCCAGTTTCGAGGAGTTGTCCTCCGGCGAAATAGTGCTGGTCCTTGGCGCTGGCGACGTAGGCGGATTCGACATCTTTCGGGTTCGACAGTTGCGGGCTCTGCGGCGAGAGAAAGGCGTACTGGTTGTGCAGGTGGTTCACGAGGAAGCTGGTGGTGAGGATGTTGCGGCTGGTGAGGTTGGTCTGAACCTTGGTGAGATTGCCGCTACGCAGGACGTAGTCATTATCGGCGTTGACGGGCAGTTCGGTGTAGATGAGGTTGTCGTATTCGCCGTCGAAGGCGTTGTAGAACCAAACCTTTCCCTTTTCGATGGGGCCGGAGAAGGTGAAGCGCGGGAGGAACTGGTCGAAGCGCCATCCGTGCTTGTTCTGCAGGGAGGGGATGAAATCCGTGGCGGAGAAGCGGAAGTGGTCGTCGCCGATGCCGGTGTTGAGGCTGAGCAGGCCGCCGGATCCTTTGCCGGCTTCGGCGGGCTCGCGCGATGGTTCGATCTGAATGGAGCGGAAAGCGTCGGTGCTGACGCGGATCAGGAGCAGTCCGTTGGCGGGTTGGGTGACGTTGAAGCCGTCGAGCAGGGTGACGGTCTGGTAGGTCTGAGCTCCTGCCACGTGGGGCTGGCCGGCCTGGTCCTGCACGACGCCGGGAATGAAATTGAGGGCGTTGCGATAGTCGTGGGTGACGGGAAAGACGATGTTGACGACGTCGAGGCCGCTGATGGTCTCTTGCGCGGCGACTTGCGCGGGATCGATGGCAGGAGGAGATTCGTGGACATCGACGATCTCGCGGACTTCCTGCTGGTGCGAAATGGAGACTTCGATGGTGGAGCTTTGCGTGATTTGGACGCCGGGCTCGACCAGCGCGTAGAAGCCTTCTTTTTCGATGCGGAGTTGATACTGTCCGGCGGGGAGCGCAGGGAACTGGCAGCGTCCAGTGAAGTCGGTCTGGCAGCGGACCGCGGGCAGCGGCGACGATTGCAGGAAGACGCGGGCGGAGGAGACCGCGACTCCGTTTTCGTCGGTGACGGTGATGGTGGGCGCGGATTGGGCCGCGGCTGTCGTGAGAAGAGCGAGGGTGAGGAGGAGAGGGCGCATGCGTTCAGGGGTATTTTACGGTGGGATGCGGGGAGTAGGGGGTTGGTTTTCGACGGCCTTTTATTCTCCCAAAGAGTGTCTGCGCTAACCAAAGTTGTTTTCCACCTAGCATCTAAGTTTTTTCGCGGGCGGGGCGTAAATTTTCTTTCGCTCCTCCGGAGCTTGCTCCTTTATGCCGCTTACCACCCACGGCTTGCGCCGTGGGCTGCATTCTTTCGCCGCTCCGCGGCTGGGAGAGTGGCAGGGTTTGGGTCTTGCTGCTTTTCTGGGATTAAAAGGAAGAAATTGTCTGACGGAGGTGGAGTAGCGCTGGCGGTGGAGAGGCAGCCGAGCTTCGCTCGGCCTGTCCGGGTCTGAGACCCGGACCCACACAACCCGGTTCAAGACCCGGACCCACACAACCCGGTTCAAGACCCGGACCCACACAACCTGGTTCAAGACCCGGACCCACACAACCTGGTTCAAGACCCCGGATCCACACAACCTGGTTCAAGACTCTGACCCACGCAACCCGCTTCAAGACTCTTACCCACCCAACCGGGTCTGAGACGCGGACCCACCCAACCGGGCCTGAGACGCGGACCCACACTGCAACATTTCTTTTAGGATTTGGTTGCCAGGTACTGGCAGACGCGCTGGATGGTGTCGCGCTGGCTGTCGTTCAGGGTGAGGAATTCGAAACCGTAGCGGAGGCCCTGGCGGTAGCGGACGATGGCGCGGACTTTGATGGGATAGGGCGTGAGGGGCAGAGGGATTTCGAGGGTGACGATCTCGCCAGGTTCGAGGCTGCCGGTGAGGGTGGCGCCGATGCCGTCCTGGCCTATTTCGGTGGAGCGTCCCCAGCAGGCGCGGAATTCTCCGGCTTGAAACATCTTGACTTGCAGGCGGACGTCGATGGCGAAGCGGGGAAAGCGGCGGGTGAAGGTGACCTTGCCGGCAGGCGCGTTGCCGGGTGCACGCGTGCCGCTTCCAGTGTCAGCGGCAGCGGCGGCGGCTTGAGCTTTCTCTTCTTTTTT
>JADGNP010000156.1 GCA_017883425.1 Candidatus Sulfotelmatobacter sp.
CCAAGACGAATGTAACCATCAAAGCGGGCCAGCAGCTTCCGGGCTTCTCCTGGCTCAAAGATGACGGCACGACTCTTTCCGGCAACTGGCTGTACTGCGGCTCCTGGACTGAGGCAGGCGCCCTGACCCAGCGCCGCGGGACGGACGATCCCTCCGGCCTTGGCGTTTATCCAAACTGGGCGTGGTCGTGGCCGATGAACCGCCGAGTGCTGTACAACCGGGCTTCGTGCGATGTCAACGGCACACCTTGGGACGTCCCTCGCCGTCAGGTTTGGTGGGACGAGGCAAAACAATCCTGGGCCGGAGTCGACGTCCCCGACTTCAAACTCGATTCGCCGCCAAAAGATCACATGGGGCCTTTCATCATGAATCCCGAGGGCGTGGGCCGCCTGTTCGTGCCGTTGGGCGCCATGGCGGACGGGCCATTCCCAGAATTCTACGAGCCGATCGAGAGCCCGATCTTGAATCCCCTGCACCCGAATCAGTCCACGAATCCGGTCGTCAAGAAGTACAAGACCGATATGGACAAGTACGGCACCGTCGAGCAGGGATTCAACGTGATCTGCACCACGTACCGTTTGACTGAGCACTATCACTACTGGACCAAGAACAATCCCATGAACGTGCAGCTGGTGCCCGAGCCGTTTGTCGAAGTTCCGTTCGAACTCGCGGAGCAGATGCAGCTCAAAGGCGGAGAGAAAGTCAGAGTCACCAGCGCGCGCAGCCATTACATTGCCAAAGCCATGGTCACGCGCCGCATCCGTCCCATGAAGATCGACGGCAAAGAGATGTTCCAGATCGGCATCCCGATTCATTGGGGATTCCGCGGCATCGCCGAGGACGAGGGCAAGACAGCAAAGACTCTGACCAATCAGTTGACGCCGACGGTGATCGATCCGAATGCGTTCACGCCGGAGTTCAAAGGATTTCTGGTGAAGATCGAAAAAGTTTAGGGACAGTGGACGGGTGCGAAGCCAAGATGGCTTCGCGACAGCCGGCGAGACGCCGGCGCT
Organism: Candidatus Sulfotelmatobacter sp.; assembly: GCA_017883425.1. Lineage (GTDB taxonomy): Bacteria > Acidobacteriota > Terriglobia > Terriglobales > Acidobacteriaceae > Sulfotelmatobacter. The sequence goes on from JADGNP010000156.1 coordinate 1,014, forward strand.
ACGGAAGAGCCAGGTATGAGCGACCGCAAGACACTTCAGATCCGGCAGATCTCGGGGCACTCCGGCCCGTCGGCCGGTTTCGACATGCAGCGCGATCCGGAAGTCTGCAAGCTGATCGACACCACGATCTGCATTGGCTGCAAGGCGTGCGAGGTCGCGTGCGTCGAATGGAACGACATGCCGTTCAGTCCCACCACGTTCGACAACACCTACCAGACGATGCCGGAAACGCGCTGGAATTTCTGGAACTTGATCAAGTTCAACGAACACCAGCGCGAAGACGGCACCATCCAGTGGCTCATGCGCAAAGACCAGTGCATGCACTGTGCCGATCCCGGCTGCCTGCGCGCCTGTCCCGCGGATGGCGCGATCGTGCAGTACACCAACGGCATCGTGGATTTCCAACAGGAAAACTGCATCGGCTGCGAGTTCTGCGTCTCGGGATGTCCCTATGACATTCCCAAATTCAATCCGGCGACAAAGAAAGTCTACAAGTGCACGTTGTGCTCCGACCGCGTGGGTGGAGGCCTGGAGCCGGCTTGCATCAAGGCATGCCCCACCGGTTGCTTGAAGTTTGGCACCAAGGACGACATGAAGTACATCGCGGAAGAGCGGGCCAAACAACTCCGCGAGAACTTTGGATTCGAGAAAGCCGGCGTGTACGACCCGCAATCGATCGGCGGCACGCACGTGGTTTACGTCTTGCATGATGCCGAGAATCCGGAGCGCTATGGAGGCCTGCCCAAGAACCCGGTGATTCCCTGGAGCTACACCGTCTGGAAGTGGCTGTTCAAGCCGGTTCTGGGAACGTTCGCGCTGTTCGGCCTGGTAGGAGTTCTGCTGCACTACGTGACCGTGGGGCCACGCCGGCCGCAGCCGGAACCGCCGCTCAGGGAACCGATCCAAGGGAAGGAAAGCTGATGTCCACTGCCATTGACCGTTTCGACCACAAAGCGCGCGCCGCCTTCGATCGTATCGGGCAGAATGAAGTCTACGAAGGCGAGCTGCTGCGTCATCGTGTTTATACGCGCTTCCTGCATTGGATGGTCGCCCTGTTTTTTTTCCTGGCGTTGTTCACCGGATTCGGCATCTACCTGCCCTGGCTGTTCCGCTGGTTTGCACCCATCTTCGGAGGCGGACCACTCAGCCGCGAGATGCATCCTTGGTTCGGCCTGGGATTTGTCGTTTTTTTCGGGCTGCAAATGCTGAACTGGATCCAGCCGATGAAGTGGACAGCGGCCGACACGAGGTGGATGCGCAATCTCCGAAACATCGTCGGCGGAAAAGAAAAACATGATCCGCCCGACACCGGCTTCTTCAATGGTGGACAGAAAGTGCAATTCTGGGAGATCGTCGGTGGGTCTGTGGTATTTGTGATCACCGGGATCGTCCTGTGGGCGGGTGCACGCACGTTTGGACGCTGGCCCGTCGCCATCAGCTACGTGCTGCACGATATCTCCGCGGTGATCATGCTGGGCGGCATCTTCATTCACATTTACCTCAGCACCATCGGCGAGCCCGGTACGTTTCAGGCCATGATCCGCGGCGCGGTCAGCGAAGCCTGGGCGTGGACGTTTCATCCTGCCTGGTACAAAGAGGTCACCGGGCGCGACCCGCTGCAAGCTTGCGAGGAAGCGCGCCAGTCGGGCCAGTTTGAAGGCAAAGCGGCGAAGGCCTTACGAAGGTAGCGCCGCCGTCCCGGCGATACGCTCAATTAGCGGGGCACCGCACGGCGCGATTTCGCCCGCGCCAGGATTCGGAACAGCAGCAGCCACCGTTTTAGGTTGGTGGTCATCAGGAAGTTTTCTTTGACGTGGTCTCGCCCACTGGCGCCGATGTGCTTTGCGAAGTCCGGATGCGTCAGCAGGTACCGAATCTGGAAGGCGCATCCTTCCACCGAGTGCACTAAGACACCCGTAAGTTTGTGAATGATCTGGTTGGGGATGCCTCCCACGGCGCCGGCGATCGTGGGCTTCCCCTTCCACAATGCCTCGGTGACGGTCAGGCCAAATCCTTCCTTGAGGGACTTCTGCACTACGATCGTAGAAGCACGCTGAATGGCATTGATTTCGAGTGCGCACCAGGGCGGAAGGTCAAGGATAATGATGTCCCGGTCGTTCCCCGCTGCCTCTTTGACTTCCTGCAACACGGCCGCACCTTCCGGATCGTCCGACGCGCCGCCACCGGCCAGAACCAATTGGCAGTCCACATATTTCTTGGCGAGTTTGTAGGCCTGCACCACTCCCACAGGATCTTTCAGCCGGTCGAAGCGCGACACCTGGGTCACAATCGGACGAGAGCGGTCGATTCCAAACTCATCACATATCTTCTGCACCAGCGCGTCCGGAAGTTCTTTGTTCTTCTCTGAAAGCGGATCGATGCACGGATAAAAGAGATATTGCGGAATGGGCAGTTGCCGGGCGAAGGACGGCGAAGAAAAAATAGCAGCGTCGTATTGCTCCACAAACGGCCGCAGGAATTCCCACACATGCGCGTCGGGATTCGACAAGTCAATGTGACAGCGCCAGACCCAACTGGCTCGTGTTTTATCGCGCGAGCGGATCAGGCCGACCGGCTGCGGGTCGTGGATCACGACCATCTCTTCCCCGAACTGCAGACGTTCCCGATTCTTCTCGTTGTACGTCAGAAATATTTCCTGCGCGGCCTTGGTCAGTTCGTAGCTGCTGCCATGGAGTGCATTGTGGAAGGCCTTGGTGACCTCAAAAAAATCGTTGCCGCCGGTGATGACTTCCCAGTGAGTCGGCACCTCCAATTCCGAGAGCAGGGGCACCAGACGATTCAGCATCTCCGCTACGCCACCGCCCACCGCGGTGGAGTTGACCATCTTGATCGACTTCCCCTTCAGATCGCGGGCCAGAAAATGCAAATCGTCTAATTGAGCCTGACCAATAATGGTCCGGTAGTCGTCCAGATGAGGGGACGGAGCGGGCGGGGGCGGGGTCAGGACGCTGGCAGGAAGCGGCCTGCCGTTTCCGCCAGCGGGCTCCGTTCGAGCTGGCCCCGGCGATGCGACTCCTGCTCCGGTTTCGGCTCCAGTTTGCGAGCCGGGGGTGGGGTTTGCTGCGGTGGCGCGCTGGTCCTCTGACGGTGGCTTCATTCTCCTCGCTGTCCTAGTTCAAAGCTTGCTCGACGATGGCTGCAATTTGCTGGCGTACGCCTTCCAACGTGTTGGTGTAAATGTCGATACGCTCAATCGATTCGGCAGTCTGGGGAAGACCGGCTTCCTCTTCCAGCCACTGCGAAAAATCGTTGGACATCAGGTGCAAACGGAGCCGCGCTTCAATGAAGTGATGGTGAATCGAATGCACGCTCACTTGCTTCAAGCCAGCGAGAAATGCAGGCACGGAGTCGGACGCGAACGGCGTGGGCAGCACCACGATGTCAGCGGCGCAAAAATAGAACGGCTCATGTCCCGCCTTTGAACCCGACCGGGGATGTTGCTGCAGAAACTCATCCACAATTCCGACCATTCTCCGGCGTAGCCCCTCGATGGCAGTGAATTCCCGCACGTCCACACTGGCCAACTGTTCCGCCAATACCGGCTCGTTGCAGGCGGAAAGACACCAGTAAGCAAAGTCGTTGGAGAATCCTTGCCGTATAAAATGATGCTCCTGCAGCGTCCGGAAAGTGTGCTGGAAGATCGAATCGTCCGGACAAGTCTGCAGCGCCTGCCACAGCTCGGATAGCGTAGTAGCCTTCTGCCTTCCAATTCGCAGCAGGTGCTCCGACGTGTTGAAGTAAAACGGCTTGTCCGGTTTGCGCAAGGGGTGCTCGTTTCTTCCTTCTTACTCTATCGCACAGAGGCGCCCGCCCGGAATTTGTCGCCGCCTCCCTCCGCAGCATCCAGACGCACTTCGCAGAGCTCTCCAATCAGGCTTCCGGCCCAGCGATATACGTTGTGCTCACGCACCTGCTTCCGCATCCGCTGCATGCGCATCTGCTTTTCTTCGGGTTGCATTTCGAGAGCCGCTCGAATCGCCTCCGCGGTCTGATCGATATCGTAGGGATTGACCTGAAGGGCGTCCCGCAGTTCGCGGGCAGCCCCGGTAAAGCAACTGAGAATGAGCACGCCGCGCTCGTCCTGCCGGGTGGCTACGAATTCCTTCGCCACCAGGTTCATCCCATCGTGCAAAGAGGTCACCAAACACAAATCGGCGGCGCGGTAATACGGTGCGATCTCTTCGTGGCTGTGCTGCCGGTTCAACAGGACAATCGGCTTCCATTGATCCGCCTGAAATCGCCAGTTGATGCGGTCGGCTTCCGCCTCCACTTCGGCTTGCAGGTCGTGATAGCGCTTGATGTGGGTGCGAGTGGGGGCGCCAATCTGAACAAAAGTAAACACACCCTGGTAGCGCGGATACTTTTCCAGAAAGCGCTCGATGGCCAAAAACCTTTCCAGAATCCCCTTGGTATAGTCCAAACGGTCGACGCCTACACCCATGAGAGCGGCCTCGACGCCCAGGGTCTTCAGGAGTGCCGCCCGTTCCTCGTAGGCCGATTCGCGAGCAGGACCGGCATCTGCCTCCGCCACTTCCACGCTGATGGGGAAAGGCCGCACCGTGGTGTGATGGTCCAGGCGCTGCACCGAGAAGTGCTCCCAGTCGATGCGCGATTCGACAATCCGATCGACCGTCTGCAGAAAGTTGGTGCAATGCGCCTGAATGTGAAACCCGACGAGGTCGGCGCCCAGCAGCCCGTCCACCAGTTCGCGCTGCCATGGACAGATCCCAAAGGCCTCCGGATTCGGCCATGGGATATGCCAGAAGATGGCCACGCGCGCGTCGGGCCTGCTCTGCTTGATCATTCGAGGCAGCAGCGCAAAATGATAATCCTGCACCAGCACCACCGGCCGGCTGACGTTGTGCATCTCTTCCAGCAAGGCGTCCGCGAACTTTCGGTTCACTTCCTGATAATGCTTCCAGTCACTCGCGCGGAAAAGCGGTCGGGTGTGCGCGATGTGGCACAGCGGCCAGAGTCCCTCGTTGGCAAACCCGTAGTAATACCCTTCTTCTTCTTCTTTGGTCAGCCAGACTCGCCGCAGGGTATAGCGCGGATCATCCGGCGGAACCGGTAATCGGTCATGCGTATCCACGTTGTCCTGATCGGCGTCGCCAGATCCGTGCGCGACCCAGGTTCCATCGCAGGCACGGAGCACTGGCTCGATCGCGGTGACCAGGCCGCTGGCCGGCACCTTGACTTCGACCGATTTGCCGCGCCGGGTGTGCATGTAAGGTTCACGGTTCGAGACCACGAAAAGCCTGCCGTCTTCCAGTCGAGCACTTACGTGCACTGCGAGGCGGTCCGCCGTCCACATGGATTCTCCGGTCTCACGCAGCCGGGCTTCCAACTCGGCAGCCGAGCGGGCGGTGTTCAGGCTCTCCGCAAACGTAGCCACCTCCCGCGCCAGCGGACGGAACATTTCCAGATCCGGGACTCTGATCCGGATCGTGCCTCGCCCCGTGCGCAAAGCCTTCATCCAGTGGGCGGTCCGCGCGATCGGCCCGGCGATGCTCCAGCGCACAATCAACAGCGTGATGAGGACGATGAGAACGACGTGCGCCAGTGCACTCAGGAAGGTCTCGCGCCAAATCCGCAAGCTCTCTCGCCGGATGTACCCAGAGTCGTGAACGATCGCCAGACTACCGATGAGTTCGCCTCCCCGATGCAAGGGCAGAGCATAGATGTGGATCGAGGCGCTTCCCATCCGCAGGAAAGCGCTCGTATCGTGATTCTCCTGGAGGGCTTGCAGTACGATCGTGGGCGCGCTCGCCATCAACGGCTCTATGCTGGTAGTGACGGCAAGGGGATGACCTTGCGGATCGTAGACTGCCAGTCCCGCCAGATGTTCCCGGTTGGCGAACTGCTGGACGGTTTGCTGCAGGGTGTGCTGGGCGTCCCGCTCCAGATCGCGTTCCACATTCCGGGCGAGACTCTCTCCCAACACTTCGGCGCGCCGCTGCAAATCCTTCTGCAGCCCACGGTTCAGCACCAGAACCTGGTAATACGAAGTGCAAAGCGATACCAGCGTGATGCCAACAATGAGAGAGACGATGAGTCGAGCGCTTAGCAATCGCATCTGACACGTCCTCCGCCACCCACAAATTCAGCGGGCGGTCCCACCCCAACAAACGGGAATAAACGCCACGGCGATTCGGACTACCGACCGGGACAAGGGCCTTCAGATATTCTATGCGCTTCTCGAAGACTGCGTCACGAGACGAGGACGGTTCCCGGAGTCGCCGACTCGACGACGCAACCCTCCGCGTCCGTCGCTGCGCCAGCCAAGCAACTAGCTTCCTTCTGAGGACGGGAACGTACAAAAGGTTGCACCGGGCATGCCAAAACCTAAGGCCTCTTTTTTCAATAAACTGGCACGCACCCCGACAGGGAACGGAATGTAATTCTTTCCCTCGCGAAGTCGCGATGCCTCCCCGAAACCTCAAGACATGAACCCATGCCAGGTCACTTCCACGATAAGGTGGTCACAGAATCCGGTGCCAGGGCAAGCTCGGCGGTCTTATCCGCCTGTTTCAGGGTTGCTGTTCTCGCGGGCCCCAAATTCGTCACGACGAGTACTTTCTGCCCGTCCGGATTCTCGAAGCCCACCTGCTCTACGCCCGCCAGCTTGCACGTGGATTCAAACCTCCTGGCCCCTCGCCGGACGGTGCGCGAAAAATGGGCAAATGCCCAATACTGACCGCTGCGCGTGATCTCCTTCGTCTGCGAATGGATCGTGACCATCCCGCCGCACGGAAACGGCCCGATGTTGGGTCGCCCTTTTTCATCGAGCGCCAGATTCCACCCGCTGAGTGCCTGGCACCAGTGGCGGATCGCCTGGGTGAACGTCTGCCCCCACTTCGCCCAGTCGGTCGCATAGTCCGGAGATGTGTAGTCGGGACCACCTTCCGTCCAATACAGTTGTGCCTCGGGATGCGCGTCGTGCACCTTGTCCATCATTTCCGGGGTGCCTACGTATCCGTGGAATGCGACCGCGTTGCAGTACTTGCGTAGATCTTTTTCGTCGAGTTCACAAATCGCGCGTCCCCACAGGTTGTAGTTGTGGTCGAGAATCCAGATCTTCGTGGACAGGCCATTCTGCTGGAGCGCCGGGCCCAAGTGTTCCTTGACGAATCCGATCTCGTATTCTTGCGGAAACAGGCATGCCGGCATTCTGCCATCCTGATCTGTGTCCACTTCGTTCTGCACCGTGACCGCCTGCACCGGCACGCCTTCGGCAGCATAGGCCTGCAGGAACTTCACGAAATACTGGGCATACGGACCGAAGTAGCGCTGCCGCATCGAACCGCCCAGCATCGAGCCTCCCACCTTCATCCATCCCGGAGCGCTCCACGGCGACGAGAACAGAAACAGGTCTGGATTGGCCTTCCGCGCGAGCCGCAGCATGGGCAGCACATAGGCCTGATCGTGCGCGATCGAAAACCTCCTCATTTCAGGGTCCGGCTCGCCTTCGTCATAGCTGAAGACTTCGGTTGAGTAGTCGCTGGATCCGATGCACGTACGGCAGACATTGAGCCCCATTCCCGACGGATGAAACAACTCATGAAACAACTCGTCGCGAGCCGGCGCCGGAACTTGGTTGAACATGTAGCAGGCGGCATCGGTGAATGCCGCGCCGAATCCGAGCATCTCCTGGAACTTCTTGCTGGGATCGAGCACAATGGCGTTCTCCGCCGTCTTGCCGGCGGCTCGCCACGTCAAGCCCTCCGCCGAAGCGTAGCGGAGTTTGCCGCTGGTCACGCGCACCGCAATGTCTCCCGCCGGAGGTACGACTGCGGACGTCGTTAACGCGGACCCCAAGTCGGCAGTCGCGGTCGCGGTCAATCCCACGGCAGATAGTTTCAAGAAGGTTCGTCTCGTCTGTTCGTTCGACATGGGGTTCTCCTGGCACGAATTGGTTCGTTGTGAGTATAGTGCGTGAGTATAGTGCGAACGATCGCCAATTTCACGGGAGCTTCGATGAGATATAAATGGCAGCAACCCGCTTTGTTAGGAATGATTCTGCTGGTTGGCGTGTGTGCAATTGCGCAGGCCGGCCCTCAATCCACCACTCCGGCCTGGAAACTGGTCTGGAGCGACGAGTTCAACGGCCCCAACGGTTCCGCGGTCGACGCGTCTAAATGGGTCTCCGAAACGGGCGGAGGAGGCTGGGGCAACGACGAGCTTGAGTACTACACCAGCCGTCTCGAAAACGCCTCCCAACAGGATGGCAACCTGGTCATCAAGGTCTTGCAGGAAAAATACATAGGCCCCGGCGACGCCACGAGAAATTACACCTCCGCGCGCCTGAAGACCCTGGGCAAGTTTTCGCAGGCCTACGGGCGCTTCGAAGCGCGCATCAAGATCCCTCGCGGACAGGGAATCTGGCCCGCGTTCTGGATGCTGGGAGACGACATCGACAAACCCGGCTGGCCCGCTTGTGGCGAGATTGACATCATGGAGAACATTGGCAAAGAGCCCGCGCTCGTTCACGGCACCATTCACGGGCCGGGATATTCCGGCGCCAACGGCATCGGCGCTCCCTACAGCCTTCCCGCCGACCAACGCTTTGCCGACGACTTTCACGTCTTCGCCGTGGAGTGGGAACCGAACGCGATCCGTTTCTACGTCGACGAGCATCTGTACGCAACCCGCACTCCCTCAGATCTGCCCAAGGGAACGAAGTGGGTTTACGACCACCCGTTTTTCCTGCTGCTCAACGTCGCCGTTGGTGGTGGCTGGCCCGGAAATCCGGACGCGTCCACCGTTTTTCCGCAAACCATGCTGGTGGACTATGTGCGTGTCTATGACCGCGCAAGTTCGCCGTCTGCCAGCCCGGCGCAGCACTAAACAGTTCTTACCTTGTGCTGTGCGTGATCACTGAATTTCTGGGAAGCGGTGGTGCCAGATCTGCCCAACTCCAGCCGACAAAGCCTGCCTTGAGCGAAGTCGAAGGGCGGCGGCATGGGAAAGCCCGGCACGGAAGTGCCGGGTGAAAGTGGGAAAGGCACCTGAGTCCGGAGGAGTCTGTGTCACAGCTCGATCAGGATTAGAAGAGTGGAACAAACTGCGCGCTCCAAACCGCGAAGCGGCGCAAGAATGCAGCCCACGGCGCAAGCCGTGGGTGGCGAGTTGGGAAATAGGCAAGCCCCGGAGGGGCGACAGAACAGCTATGACACAGACTCCGCAGGGACGGCACTGGTTCTCACGCACACTCTAAAAGCCCCCGGGACCCGCTACTGCAAAGCGCTAAACCCCGCGCACTGCTGCCCGTCTGGAGGAGTCGTGCTGCCCCCGGCATTGAGATCCGTGCGAATCACATTCTTGTCGGTCGAGCAAAACAGCCGCTTGCCAGTGCGATC
>JADGNP010000638.1 GCA_017883425.1 Candidatus Sulfotelmatobacter sp.
CGACAAGGTTATGGGATTCTCCCACGAGAAGACCACGCACCATTTCGTTCTCACGCAAGACGGCGGAATGATCGAAGTCCGAGCCAACGACCTCAAAGATGCCACCAGCCTCGAGCAGGTTCGCGGTCACTTCCAGCATATCGTCCGCATGTTCGCCGAAGGCAACTTCAACGCACCCATGCTGGTCCACAGCCAGGACGTTCCCGGCACCGCCATCATGACGCGGCTTAAGAGTGACCTGCACTGGGAACTGCAGGAGATCCCGCGCGGCGCCCGCATCACCATCACCGCCGACAACCAGGAAGCCTTGGACGCCGTCCACGACTTTCTCCGCTTCCAGATCACCGACCACCAAACCGGCGACTGCACCGCCATTCGCTAAGGCGAGGCGCAGCGCGGGAATCAGAGACCACCGATACCCTCTCGCCGGCCACTACCGAGCAGTCCACCGAGAAATCGGCTTGCGCTAATCCCTGCCCGCCGACGATACTGAAGTATTCCCAAAAATTATGAAGACGACAATTGCTCTCTCTCCGCCCGCTGAACTCGAAACCGAATCCCTGGTCGCTGTCGTAGTCGACCATGCCGAACCCGCGCCAAATGAAAAAGAGAAAGACCGGAAGCCGCAACTCAAAGTTGCTACCGCCGACCCTGCGCTGCAATCGGTCGCAGCCGACCTGCTGGCGAGCGGCGAGGTTGCGGGCAAGCCGTTTGAAACCAACCTGCTGCACAAACCCGCTATCTTGAAGGCGAAGCGCCTGCTGCTGATCAGCGGGGGCAGCGCGAAGAAGTTTTCCAGTTATGATCTGCGCCGCATGGCTGGCGTCGCCGTCCGCGCGCTTAAGTCGCGGGGAATCCGCAGCTTTGCCTTCGTCGCTCCGCCCAGCATTCCCGCGGAAGAAGCCGTGCGCGCGATTGTAGAAGGCGCGCACGTCGGAAACTTCGACCCCGACTACTACCGCAGCGACCGGAAAGATCAAAAAATTGATGCGCTCACCATCGTCGCCAGCGGCGACAAGTCCGCCCTCGAAGAGGCCGCCAACGAAGCGCAAGTCATCGGCGAATCGCAAAACTTCACCCGCGATCTGGTGAATGAACCCTCCAATCGCATGACGCCGACGATTCTCGCCGATCGCGCCAAGAAGATGTCCGCCGAAGTCGGTTTGAAATGCGAAGTCTACGGCGCCGACAAGATCAAGGAATTGAAGATGGGTGCGTTCTGGAGCGTGGCCCAAGGCTCCGACGAACCGCCCGCGCTGATCGTCATGCGCTACGAACCCGCCGGCGCTCCCGAGAAGCCGGTCCTGGGCCTGGTGGGGAAGGGAATTACCTTCGACACCGGCGGCATCTCGATCAAGCCCGCCGACGGCATGGAGAAGATGAAATATGACATGGCCGGTGGCGCGACCATGATCGGCGCCATGCGCGCTATCGCGCTGCTGAAGCCCAACGTCAAGGTCATCGGCATCGTGTGCGCGACGGAAAATATGCCCTCCGGAAAAGCGCAGAAGCCCGGTGACGTGCAGATCGCCATGTCGGGCAAGTCGATTGAGATCATCAACACCGACGCCGAGGGCCGCCTAGTCCTGGCCGACGGCCTCTACTATGCGCGCCAGCTCGGCTGCACGCACCTGGTCGACGCCGCCACGCTGACCGGTGCGGTCGTGGTCGCGCTGGGTTACAACAACGCTGGAATTTTTGCCAACGATGACGAAATGTACAACCGCTTCCATAGCGCCAACGTGATTGCCGGTGAAAAGATGTGGCGCATGCCTCTCGACGACGAATACAAAGAGCACATTCGCTCATCGATCGCCGACATCGTCAACTCCGGCGGACGCTGGGGCGGCGCCATCACCGCCGCCATGTTCCTGAAAGAATTCGCCGAAGACACGCCGTGGATCCACCTCGACATCGCCGGCACCGCCTGGATGGAAGATCAAAAACCGTGGATCGCGAAGGGCCCGTCCGGCATTGCTCTGCGCAGTCTGGTGGAGTTCGTGAAAAGTTTCGTCGGATAAAAACTCAGCGAGGATTTGCACAGGTGCTCACGGATATCGCCGTCAACCGTTGATCTGTAGAGGTCCGCGAAAATCCGTGGCTACTCTATTTCATCACCGCATGGGGAGGAAAAGCGAGCGCACACAGATCGACAACGGCCCCGCACTGAGTGCGGCAAGAATTCACCGGCAAAGAAAAAACGCGCGATGAACGTTGAGGGAAATCCGCGCGGTTGTTATAATCGAGGTCGTTTCGCACGCTTCCGGCATTGGAGCAATTTCGTTCGGTCGCGAATCCCGCCACCATCAGCGTGAAGCGAACAGTCCTCGCAGCCCGCAGACAACGGGTTTCGAAACGTGGCCAGGTAGCTCAGGTGGTAGAGCGCAGCCCTGAAAAGGCTGGCGTCGGCGGTTCAACTCCGTCCCTGGCCACCATCATTCCAAAGAACTTATCGGAAATCTGGCGATAGGAAACTGGCAAAATCACCCACGGTCGATCCCCCACGCCTACTGAATGAGACCTCGAGCGGTTTTCTCGTTTAGACCCATGGCCTCGATCATCTTTGCCTGAGCCTCCATGCGCTTGTCCATGCGCGAGTGCGCGTAGACCTTGAGCAGGATTGAAGGGTCTGCCCAACGCAGCATGTCCTGAATGGTTTTGGAGTCGGTTCCGATCTCCGCGATCGACCGGACCGCAATCGAGGAATGTGGCTGGAGGGGGTTGCAGTTGTTGAAGCGAAGGCGCCAAGCTGGCGATCCCGGCAACCCGCTGATCATAATCTTTCGGCTTCCCGCCTGGTTCCGACAAGAATCCAATGAGTTCTTTCTTCATCGTTCGCTCCTTTCTGTGTATTTGTCCATCCTCCGCAAATCGAATCAGGGCGCCGGTACCGAGCCATCTATGCCGTGCCGGAACCCTTTTTTCGAAACACCGACTCCGCTTTCTTAGGCTGAATACTAAGATGAAGCTGAGACTGTTCCGTGTGCGGCTCGAGAGTTTGGTGGCTGAGTCGCTTCTCAAG
>JADGNP010000639.1 GCA_017883425.1 Candidatus Sulfotelmatobacter sp.
TTGGCCATTTCCCGGAGACGATCCTCGTCGCTGAGCAGTTCGATGGCGTAACGCGCCATGGTATCGACATCCCCCACGTCGGCGAGATACCCGCTCTTGCCGTGGTCGATGACCTCCGGCACGCCGCCCGCGCGGGTGGAGATAGGAACCACCTCGCACGCCATGGCTTCCAGCGCGGCGAGCCCAAACGATTCCAGTTCGCTGGGAATCAGCATGATGTCGGCGATGGCCAGTTTCTCCTGGATCTGATCCTGCTTGCCGAGAAACAGGACGTCATCATGAATGCCCTTCTGCACGGCCAGCCACTCGGCGACGGAACGGTCGGGGCCATCTCCAATCAGCAACAGCTTGGACGGAATCTTCTTGTGCACCCGGTCGAAAATCTCAATGACGTCGGTCAGACGCTTTACCGGGCGGAAATTCGAGAGATGCACCAGCACGCGCTCGCCGTTGGGAGCGTACTCTGCCCGCATTTGTGCGTTGGTTTCCTGGTTGCGACAATAGACGTCGCAATTCACCGAGTTGTAAATCACCTCAATACTGTTCTTCACATCGAAGACGCGCTGCGTGCGGTCTTTCAGGTAATTCGAAATCGCGGTAACGCCGTCGCTTTGTTGGATCGAGTAGCGCGTGATCGGCAAGTAGGAACGGTCGAGTCCCACCAGCGTAATATCGGTGCCGTGCAGAGTCGTAACAAACGGCAGTCGCCGCCCGCGAGGTCCGTCGGCCAGCATCTGCCGCGCCAGCAGCGCGCTCACCGAATGCGGGATGGCGTAGTGCACGTGCAACAGGTCGAGATCATAAAGTTGCGCGACCTCCGCCATGCGGGTCGCCAGCGCCAGGTCATACGGAGGATAGTCGAATAGCGGGTAACGGGAAACTTCCACTTCGTGATAGTGGATGTTCGGTTCCTCGCCCCGCAGCCGGATGGGCTGCGCGTAGGAAATGAAATGGATCTCGTGTCCGCGCTGCGCCAGTTCCAGGCCCAGTTCCGTGGCGACGACTCCACTACCGCCGTACGTCGGATAACAGGTGATTCCGATCTTCATGTGCGAGGGGCCGCCTTCTCGTTGCTCCTATTCATTCGATGGCTGGAATGGGCAGTGGTTGCAGATTTTACACGAGTGGCTTGCAGAACACGCCCAGAGGGGCGTTATTGGCCGTCTTTGGGGCCGAGGGACATTCCGGGATCAAGCTTGTCCAGGTGAGCCTGAAACCGCTTTTTGGATTCTTCGGGCAAGCCCGTGAACTCGATGCCCATGCCCACGCCGGGGTCGCGGGTGCGAACTACCGCAGAGGGAGCGAGGCGCTCCTCCTCGATCCATAAGTCCACCCGAAGCGCCGTACCGATGGGCAGCGGCATGACTGTCTCAACATAACAACCATTCCCGCTGATGTCGGTGGCATTCACGCGGAGCGGAGTATTCACGCGCTCGTCGCGCAGTTCCACAGGGTAAGAAATCCTGTGGCGCACAAATTTTCTGCGATTGTCCTGGCGTTGCTGGGTCCGCTCTTCCGCCTGCATGTCCGTGGGTAGAACCGCTGCCCACGGACAGTCCTGGTCGACCACGAGCTGCACCCCGACCTGGGTTTTCTTCAGCGCTCCCGCATCGACCACCCACACCACCTTGCAGCGTGCCTTCCTGCCTTCGTATTGCACGCCGATCACATCGCCCACCTTCAACTCGGGCTCGATGCCGTAGAGGCAAGCACCGGTCGCGCTGATATTTTGCGCGATGGCATGCTGGAAGAATGGCTGGTCATTGGCGCCCATGCCCCACACCCGGACCTTCAAGTCCAGAGTCGCACGCGGAGCTGACCCTTGGGCCGACATGAGCGAAAAGCCTCCAGCTTAGACGAAACTTAGAGAACAGGGTGACTTGAAAATATCATACTACTTGAAGTTAACGTGGCAGGTTACCAGAGTACCTGAATCCGTTGGGGCGGCGGTGCTAAGGCATCTCAGAAGCTTCCGGAATATCGAAGGAATCCTGGCCCCTAGCGGGACCCAGGTTTCGCCGCCAGCTCGCGATACGAGATCAGCTCAATCCCTTGCTGCGCAAGCACCTCGCGGGCGGCAGGCAGGGTCAGGACGCGAAGTTCCGTCTCCCGCGACTCGCGCAAGCGGGTCTTGCCTCCCCGCAGATCCGCGTCGTTGTAGCCGGGATGGCAAACGAATTCCCAGGTGCCTTCCGGAATGCTGCGGGCAATCGCGTAGAACAGCGTTTCGTCGAGGGCCCCAGTGACCACAATGCCCAGAGTACCGTCGGGCGTGGTGAACCCTTCCCGGTCCACGGCCTCGCGGAACTTGCCCGCGAAGCCGGCCAGAATCCGGACCTCGACGTAGCGCCCCCAAAGGCCCGGGCGCGCCAGAAGGTGGCTGGATCGCAGGGGCAGGCGAGGTCCAAACGGATTGCGCAGAGCGCGAACCCCGCAATCTGCCGCCGCGCGCAGCAGCGGGCGCAGAATCGTGGGAAACAAGTGCGTGTGTTTGTGAGTGTCGATGTGAGAAACGGCGATGCCCGCGGATTGAATCTTCCGAATCTGCGCAGCGGCTTCGACGGTGATTTGCTCGGCGTCCATGCGACCGGCGATGGCGCGCGCGGCGAATGCCATCATGCCATCGCGGAAGTGTGCAGCGGTAGTGAGAGAGGGAAGTTGTTCTGCGGCAAGAACCGGCTCACCGTCGGTGAGCACGACATGGCAACCGATGCTCAGTTTCGGAACCGTCTTCGCCAGTCGCGCGGCTTCGGTGAAAGCCGAACCGTTGGCCATCAGCGTCGAAGAAGTCACGACGCCGCGCGAGTGAGCCTCCACGATGGCCCGGTTCACGCCCGAAGTGTAGCCAAAATCGTCCGCGTTGACGATCAAACGCCGCACGCAGCCAGTCTAGCAGGGCGATCTGTTCCTGACGGTGCGCTTCGGGTATCGCCAAGAATCCAACATATACTCGCACGCGCCGGCCTTTGGCGGAAGAACAGAGCAGGACGTTTAGCGACTCGAGTATTCTGTCTTTCTG
>JADGNP010000640.1 GCA_017883425.1 Candidatus Sulfotelmatobacter sp.
CGCCGTCGTTGAGTGGGGCACGACGAAGATCAATATTCTCGACACGCCCGGGTTCAGCATGTTCGTCCACGAGGCCAAGATGGCGCTGCCCGTGGTGGATGCGGCGATCGTCGTGGTCGATGGTGTGGCTGGCGTGGAAGTCGTGACCCAGCGCGTATGGAATTACTGCGAAGAGTACAAGACCCCGCGGCTGATCGTGGTGAACCGCATGGATCGCGACCGCGCCAACGCCGAGCGCGTGATGGAATCGCTGACCAACGCCTTTGGCCGGGATGTGATTCCGATTGAGCTGCCCATTGGCAGCGAGAAGAGTTTGACGGGCGTCGTGGACCTGGTGCGTATGAAGGCCTACACCTACGAATTGGGCGGGAATGGCAAGGGCAAAGAGACAGAAATTCCCGCCAACATGCGGGGGCAGGTGCAGGAAGCGCACGAGATGCTGGTGGAACTGGTGGCCGAGGGCGACGACAAGCTGATGGAGAAGTTCTTCGAGGCCGGAACTCTCGGCGAGGAAGATCTGATCCCGGCGCTGCACAACGCGATCCGCGAAGATAAGATCTTCCCCGTCATTTTCAGTTCGGGGTTGGGGAACATCGGGGCGGACCGGGTGATGGACTTCATTGTCGACTACACGCCCGCGCCTTCCGAGCACGAGTGGGTGCAGGGCGAGGCTGGCGGAAATGGCGATGCCCCCAAACGGCTTGAGTCGGACGAAGAGCCGGTGTCGTTGTATGTGTTCCGGACAGTTTCGGACGCGTTTGCGGGACGGATTTCGTACTTCAAAGTGTTTTCCGGAGTGCTGAAGAACGACGCGACCCTGCAAAACTTCAGCCGCGGAGTGCCGGAGAAGTTCGCGCACATCTCGTCCATGCAGGGGAAGACCGCGATTCCAGTGCCGGAATTGCATGCGGGCGATATTGGCGCGGTGGCAAAACTGAAAGACACGCTGACCGGCGACACGCTGGGCGACAAGGCGGCGCCCATCCAGTATCCGCGGGTGAAACTGCCGGAGCCGGCGATCACGTTTGCCATCGAACCCAAGAGCCGCGCCGATGAAGACAAGCTGGGGCCCGGACTGCACAAGCTCATGGAAGAGGACGCCATGCTGCGCTTCTTCCGCGATCCGCAGACGCAGGAGTTTCTGATTGCGGGAACGGGACAGCAGCATATTGAAGTCGTGGTGGCGAAGCTGAAGAAGCGCTATCACACAGAGGTGGTCTTGAAAGCGCCGAAGGTGCCTTACCGGGAAACGATCCGCGGCCGGGCGGACGTGCAGGGGCGGCACAAGAAGCAGACGGGCGGGCACGGGCAGTACGGCGACTGCAAGATCAAGATGGAACCTCTGCCACGCGGCGCCCAGTTTGAGTTTGTAAACGACATTTTTGGCGGCGCGATTCCGAAGAACTACATTCCCGCCATCGAAAAGGGAATCAAGGATGCGGCGGCGCGCGGATACCTTGCGGGATTTCCGGTGGTGGACTTCAAAGTGATCCTCTATGACGGGTCATATCACGACGTGGATTCGAACGACATGTCGTTCCAGATGGCGGGGCGCATTGCGTTCCGGAAAGCGATCGAGCAGGCCAAGCCCACCATCCTGGAGCCCGTCATGTCGGTCGAGATCACGGTGCCCGACGACTTCGCCGGCTCGATCATGGGCGATCTCAACAGCCGCCGCGGCCGCATCCAGGGCATGGACAACAAGGGCGGAAACACGGTGGTGAAGGCCGAAGTGCCCATGGCCGAGATGCTGACCTATGGCGTCGAGCTGACGTCGATGACGCAAGGCCGCGGCAGCTTCAACATGGAAATGCATCACTACGACGTGGTGCCGGGGCAGTTGCAGGAGAAGATCATCGAGAAGGCGAAGGCCGAGCGCGGCGAGGTCAAGGAAGAAGAAGAGTAGAAGCCGTTTGCCACGCGTGCCCGAGTGAATTTGAAGCGAGGTCGAGAATGAAATTCATCCTGATTCTTATCTGCTCCTTCTTCGCCTTGGCTCTGACGGGGAATGCCGCCGAGCCGCAGGTCTTTTCCACATCGGCCGGACCGGTCAAGATCACTCCTCTGAACCACGCCAGCACACTGATCGAGGCGGGCGGGAAGACGATCTACCTGGATCCCGCCAAGCCCGCGAAGTTCACCGGCCTTCCCAAGGCAGACCTCATTCTGATTACCGACATTCACGGGGACCACATGGACCCCGATTCGATTAAGGAAGTCAGCAAGGCGGACACGGAGATTCTGGCAGCGGCGGCGGTCGTCCAGACAATCGTCCAGACCGTCACCAGCGCCAAGCCCATTGCCAACGGAGAAACGAAGAACTGGCAGGGCTGGACCATTGAGGCGATCCCCGCCTACAACCTGAAACGCGGTCCCGCTCCCGGAAAGCTCTTTCACGACAAGGGACGCGGCAATGGCTACGTCCTCACCTACGGCGGCAAGCGCTTCTACTTCTCCGGCGACACCGAGGGCATCCCCGAGATGCGCGCGCTCAAGAACATCGATGTGGCGTTCGTGTGCATGAATCTGCCGTACACCATGCCGCCCGAAGAGGCTGCGGACGCGGTGAAAGCCTTCCATCCAAAGATTGTGATCCCGTATCACTACCGCGGCTCCGATCTCGCCGTCTTTCAAAAAGGACTGGAAGGGACTGGGATTGAGGTTCGGTTGCTGGAGTGGTACCCGAAATAGAGGAGAGCCGTCCCTCGATTATTTCGGCGTTCCATTCTCGTCGTAGCCAACGATTTCATCTGCTGTGCGAGAGTCGATGATAGGAAGGGAGTCGACCCGGCGCAGAATCTCATCGAGGTCGCTTTTTATCCGTTCGAAGTCTTGTTTCTGGCGGTCGGTGGTCATTGCGTTCTTCTATTGTCTATCGACAAATTATAAGACCTCCTTATGCCTTGAAAATCTCCTCCACCGGCCTCCGAAATATCTTCGCGATCTTGAACGCCAGCGGCAGGCTGGGGTCGTATTTTTCCGTTTCAATGGCGTTGACCGTCTGGCGCGAGA
>JADGNP010000641.1 GCA_017883425.1 Candidatus Sulfotelmatobacter sp.
CGCCGACCCCTGCCACACCACCGTGCGTACGGGTCCGTACACGGCGGTTCGAGTTGGTTACGCTAGCATCCATCGATCAACGTTGGAAGTCCGAGCGATGTGAAGTGAGCATTGGAAAGCCCCACCGAGAGGGCTTTGGCCCGGGCCAGATACCAGGGGCCGAGTCCGCTGCCGGCCGTGTTGTTGGCCAGTCGCGGGCGAACCCCCAGTTCTAAGAGAGCCGCTCGGCGACGGCGTGGTGTTTTCCATTGCCGCCACATAGCGGCTCGCAGTCGGAGCCGGACCCAGCGGGTCAGCTGAATCAGCACATAGGGCGTTTCGCAGAAGCCGAAATAGCTGCGCCAACCTCGCAGATACGAAGCTAGCTCCGCTATCGTCGTCTCCAGGCTGACGCCTTTCGCCCGAAGTGTAACTTCCCGGATGCGATGCTTAAACCGTTCCAGAGCTTTCGGCGCAATCGTGCGCTTGATCTCCGGACCGTCGGTAAAGCTGAATCCGAGAAACTTCCGTTCCTGCGGTCGCGCTACCGCGCTTTTCGTCTCATTCACCTTGAGTTTGAGCTTTTGCGTGATGAATCGCGTGATGCTTGCCATCACCCGTTGACCCGCACGCTTGCTGCGGACGTAGATGTTGCTGTCGTCCGCGTAGCGAACGTAGCGATGTCCCCGGCGCTCCAACTCCCGGTCGAGTTCGTCGAGCACGAGGTTTGACAGCAGTGGCGAAAGTGGGCCCCCTTGTGGAGTGCCTTCCACGCTTGGGCTGACCAGTCCGTTCTCCATCACCCCAGCATTCAGGAATGCCCGGATGAGTTTCAACAGCCGCTTGTCCTCGACTCGTTTTGCGATTTGACCCATCAGTTTGTCGTGATTGACTCGATCGAAAAATTTCTCCAAATCGAGATCAATCACCCAGCCGTAGCCCGCGGCAATGTATTGCTGTGCCTGGGCCACCGCTTGATGCGCGGATCGTCCCGGTCGAAAACCGTAGCTGTGGTCGGAGAACGTCGAGTCCCACTGCCGCTGCAGAACCTGCATCACCGCCTGCTGGATCAAACGATCCAGCACCGTCGGGATACCGAGCTTTCGCACCCCTCCGTCCGGCTTGGGGATTTCCACCCGCCTCACCGGTTTCGGCTCGTAGGTCCCACTCAGCAGTTGCTCTCGGATCGCTAGCCAGTGCTGCTTCAGGTAGTCGGTGATTCCGCCGACGGTCATTCCATCGACGCCCGCGCTACCTTTATTAGCCTTCACCTGCTGCAGAGCTTGCTTCAGGTTTTCTCGCTCACATATTTCCTCCATCCATCGGTTCGTGCTGGCTGGGCTTTCGGGGTCATGCATCGCCGAGGACGATTCGGTCTCTTCCCTTCTTGCTTCGCGGGCTTCACCCGCTGGCGGAGACGAGAAGTCCAGTTCTCCCTGGACGTTCTGCCGCTTGTCGTTCCTGAGATGCATGTCCTACTTGCCTCTCCTTCTCGTTCCGGCCTTCGGCCACCGTTCCCGGCTCAGCCTATCAGTTTCTCCACCTTTCGGATCGGAGTGCCTCACTAGCTTCGCCGACGTCACGACCTACTATGCCTTATGCTGACTTCTGCCCTGCGGTCAGGCGGCCTTTCGACCACCTCAGTCGCCGAGGCGACGCCGAGCAGATCTCCTGGGGTAAGCTCAACCGCCTTCCGTGCACAGTCGCCGAATCTACGCTTCGCGTCCTTGATGGATATGGACTTCGCGGTAAGTTGCCCGCTCGTCCGGCGCTGGCGCCTTGTATCCGGTTTTTGTTCATCGACTCGCACGTTTGTTCCATGCTTCCTTCAGACCCCGCCTCGCGGCGGTAGCCCTTGCATCATCACTAGGCCCTACCTCCATCAGGTCGGCCAGAGAACTTTCACCTCCAAGCTGTTGAGCATGCCCAGCACACAACGAAGCCGCTGGCGCGGCGGACGCTGCCGCGTGGGTAGGGCCGAGGTTCGTGGTTCTTGCCCTCGGATAAATTGTGGGTCACAAGCAGGTCGTCCCTGTGGCCCATCTACGCAGAATCATGCTGGAAGAACTCCAGCGTCGTCATTACTCGGAGGCTACCACACAACGCTACATCCGCTTCGTCGATAGATTCGCACAACACTTCCACTGTTCTCCGGACTGCCTGGGTCGGCAGCACATTCGGGAGTACCAGGCCCAACTTTTCACCGTGCAGAAGCGGTCGCCCGGCTCGGTGACCAACCATCTGTGTGCCCTACGGTTTTTCTACATCCAGACGCTCAAGAAGCCGTGGAGCATTGCCGACACGCCCGATCCGAAGAAACGCCACCGCCTGCCCACGATTCTCGGTCAGGAAGAGATCGCCCAACTTATCGACGCCGCTCCGACTGCTTTCTATCGCACCGTGCTCATGACTCTCTACGCCACCGGCGTCCGCAACGCCGAGTTGACTCGCCTGAAAATCAGCGACGTGGACAGCCAACGCATGGTCCTTCACGTCCAAGGCGGCAAGGGTCGTCAAGATCGCGACGTGATGCTCAGCCCGCTCCTGCTCGACGAACTGCGCGCGCACTGGCGGCGCTCGCGTAGAAAATCCAGCGTCTGGTTGTTTCCCGGCAATGGTTGGCATAGCGGCGATCAGCCCATCGATACCAAGACCCCGCGCCACGCCTGCCAGTATGCCGCCCGCCGTGCCGGGATCAAAAAGAAGGTGTATCCCCATGTGCTCCGGCACTGCTTCGCCACGCACTTGTTGGAAGCCGGCGCCGATCTGCACACCATTCAGATCCTGTTAGGTCATCGCGATCTGAAAGAAACCGCCATCTATCTTCACCTCTCGCAACGTCACTTGCACGCCACCGCCAGTCCACTGGACGCACTGGTATTGAAAGACAGGTCTCAGCAGGAGGAGTAGATGAGTCGGCCGCTCCTAGAGGTGGCCGACTTGATCCGCAGCGCAGGAACAGCTTTCATCGAGCGCAACCGTAACTGGATCCGCTGGACCCATATCAAGGTCCTGCTGGCCATCGCGCGC
>JADGNP010000157.1 GCA_017883425.1 Candidatus Sulfotelmatobacter sp.
AGAATATTGTGACCTCCCCACGGTCTGTCATTCCGAGCGGAGTTCGGTCATCCGCATCGCGGATGACCGAACGCAGTCGAGGAACCTGCTGTTGGGCGCGGCAGAAAAGCAGGTTTCTCGACTCCCCAAGGCCTCTCTGCTCACGGACAAATCTTGCTGCGCATGACAATAGGTTGAGTGTCACAATTGTCACAATATTGTGCAATCCTCAATAGATTGCGTTCGAAAGAGTGGATTGCGCTACCCCTCTCCAGCCGCGGAGCGGCGAAAGAATGCAGCCCACGGCGCAAGCCGTGGGTGGTAAGTGGAAAATGAGCAAGCCCCGGAGGGGCGACAGAAAAGCTATGACACAGACTCCGAAGGGACGGCACAAGTTCTCATTCACACGCTGAACCCCTAGGCTGGCCGGCGGAGAAAACAAGCCCAAGAATAGCGAGCGCCCTGGAACTCTTTCGAGTCCAGGACGCCCGGGCAGCCCTCCCCAGAACTGCTCACCGAAGAAAATAAAATGGCTACCGCTTTCCTGCCCATGGCACTTCCGTGCCATACCCGCTTTAACGCCCCTCCCTGCTATATCCCTGAAAAATCAATGCTTCGCAGGATCGCGCCAGAAAAGCTACTGGCCCGCCCTCTGAAGTCCCTGTGGATTTTGCCGATGAGCCCAATAGCCAGGGATCTTCCCTCGACCACGCATGTCCTATTTTCACGACTCCGAGATCTGTCGCAGCATCCTCGATAGCCTGCCGGCCGGCCTGTGCGTCGTCGACATGCAAAAACAAATTGTGTTCTGGAGCGATGGAGCGGAGCGAGTCACCGGCCACCTGCGTCACGAAGTCATTGGCTCCTCGGTCTCAGAAGCGCTGCTGCACTGCGATCCGGGTTGCGAATCCTGCAACGACGACTGCCCTGTCGCCCGCGCCATGAAGACATCGCAGCCCATCGAGGCCACCGGCCTTCTGCACCACAAGACCGGATATGA
The DNA here is from genome assembly GCA_017883425.1 of Candidatus Sulfotelmatobacter sp. Classification (GTDB taxonomy): domain Bacteria; phylum Acidobacteriota; class Terriglobia; order Terriglobales; family Acidobacteriaceae; genus Sulfotelmatobacter. The sequence goes on from JADGNP010000157.1 coordinate 980, forward strand.
AATTCCTGTCCGCATCCGCGCCGTTCCCGTTCACAACCGGCATGGTTCCATCATCGGCGCCGTCGAAATGTTTGAGGAACTGCAACCCGCCGCCAGTCCCAATCATCGCGACGACGCCCCCAGGCTTGCCGGTTGCATCGACGACGTTACCAACGTGGCCAGCCACGCTTTGATGCGGTCCTACTTGCGCGAGACGCTGGCCACATTCGTGGAGCTCCAGGTCCCGTTCGGCGTGCTCAGTCTGCGCCTCGAAGGATTGTCGCACTTCCGCGCCAGCTCCGGCCCGGAAGCAGCCTCCTCGTTATTGCGCGTGATCGCGCGCTCGCTCGAAGGCGCTCTTTGGAGAACAGACCTCGTCGGACGTTGGTCGGACGATCAGTTCCTCATCATCCTGAATGGCTGCCGCCAGGAAGCCCTGCCCTCCGTGCTCGAACGCATCCGCAGCACGCTGGCCGGCGACGGAATCGAGTGGTGGGGAGAACGGCGCTCGCTGCCATTCTCGATTGGCCAAGCCACCGCCCAGCCCGACGACACCGTCGAGTCCGTGCTCGAGCGCGCGCAGAAATCACTGGAGACGGCGTCCGCCTGCCGAACCCACGCTGCCTCCGCCTCGAGCGGATCGTCCGGGAGCTAGGAATGTTTGCGATTATCGGTATCATCATCGTTTTCGGTTCCGTGCTGGCTGGCTACCTCATGGAGCACGGCAACATCAGGGTGCTCATTCAACCGGCTGAATTGCTTATCATCGGTGGGGCCGGGGTGGGCACTCTTCTGGTCGCTAATCCCCTCCACATCCTCAAGCAAATCGGCGGCGGAATCGGTGGCGTCTTCGGCGCCTCCAAGTTCGGCAAGCAGACCTATATCGACACTTTGAAAATGATGTACGACCTGCTCAACAAGGCCCGCAAAGACGGCTTGATGGCCCTCGAAGCCGACGTAGAAGAGCCGGAGAAAAGCGCTGTTTTTTCCAAGAATCCCGCCTTCCTCAAGAACCACCACGTTTGCGATTTCGTCTGCGACTCCCTGCGCATGGCCATTACCGGCATCGATGCCTTCGATCTCGACCAGATGCTCGACCTCGACCTCGAGGTTCACCATCAGGATTCCACTCAGTCCACCACCGCCCTCAGCACCGTGGCCGATTCCCTGCCCGGCCTGGGAATTGTCGCCGCCGTGCTCGGCGTCGTGATCACCATGGGGGCTCTCGGCGGACCGCCGGAGGAAATTGGAAACAAGGTTGCCGCCGCCCTGGTGGGTACATTTCTGGGCATCTTGCTGTGTTACGGATTGGTCGGGCCGATCGCGGCCAACATGACCAAAGCCGCCGACGAAGAGCATGCCTTCCTCTACGTGATGCGGGTTCTGATGGTCTCTTTCTTGAAAGGCACAGCCCCCATCATGGCCGTGGAAATGGCGCGGCGCGCCGTCCCCGGCCATGTGCGGCCCTCGTTCAAGGAACTTGAACAGGCTTGCCGTAACCGAGTAGCGGAGACACCGCCGGCGGCCGAGGCCGAGGCCGAGGCAGCGCCAGGCGCCACGACCTAAGCATCCCGCCGCGCACAGGAAACAAGAACATGGACAAAACGCGCCCCATCATCATCCTCAAGAAGAAAGGCGGCCACGGCGGCCACCATGGCGGCGCGTGGAAGGTCGCCTATGCCGACTTCGTCACCGCCATGATGGCGCTCTTCATCGTCCTCTGGCTGCTCAACACCAGCAAGCAGGTGCAGGAAGCCGTCGCCGGATATTTCAAAGATCCCACGGGAAGCTCGACAAAAATCGGCTCAAACATGATGGGCGCGGGGGAGAACTTCACCCTCACCCGCGACAACATGCCCAAGCTGAAAGAACAACTGCAGATGGCCATCAAGCAGATGACGGACTTCGAAAAATTGAAGAGCCACATCGAGATGACTGTGACCGCGGAAGGCCTTCGCATCGAACTCTCCGAATCGGCCAGCGGCACCTTCTTCGACAGCGGCAGCGCCAAGCTGAACGGCGATGGCAGAGAGATGCTCATCACTCTGGCGCAGGAATTGGGCAAACTCCCCAACAAGGTCTCCATCGAAGGTCATACCGATTCGCAGCCTTACTCTGCGGCTTCCGCCACCTACGGCAATTGGGAACTGTCCTCCGATCGCGCCAACGCCGCCCGTCGCGTCATGCAGGCCAACGGAGTCCGGGCAGACCAGGTGACGCAAGTCCGCGGATTTGCCGACCAGCGTCTCCGCAAGCTCGACGCCCCGCTGGACCCCTCCAACCGCCGCATCTCGCTCATCGTGCAATACATCGTGAAAAACAACGATGACGAAGACGCCAAACCCGCCATCGGCGAACAGAAATCCAACGAAAACAAATCCCCCGGACCCCACGAAAAGCCCGCCGCAAAAGAGTAGGTCCCGGAAACTCACCCGCCAGAAAACCAGTTGCGGAAGCTCGGGTTTGACCCCCGAGAACGACTGTGCCACACTGCTCACGGATTTGCTTATGACCCGCCGCCGCTGCGCCGTTGTGATGCACTCTTTTGCGCGGCTCCTCTGTGTCCAGTTCTTCCTCGCTTGTTTGCTCACTGCGCCCGCGATCGCTCAGCGTGGTGGCCTCAATGATCCCAGGCCTCTGCAGGATGTTTCCACCTCCTACAACACTGCCCCCGGCACGGGCGTGCTCGTCTTCACCGTGCATGCCGAGCGCAGCACCGTTCATCTCGATCGCCAGGCGTTGTTGAAACTCGTGAACCTCACCAATCAGTCGGCCACCTGGCAGACCACCGAAGACACTTCGCAGGGAGTCTTTACCAACATCCCCTATGGAAGCTACGCCGTGGAAGTGAGCGCCGTAGGCTATCTCAGCACTCATAAAGAACTGCAGGTCACGAACTCGTTGCGCCCGGCGCAAATCGACATCGTGCTTCATCGCGATCCCGAGGCAATCAATCTCGACGTGGCTGGCGCAGTCCTGTCCCCCAAGGCGCGGAAGCAAACCAAGCGCGCCGTTTCGGCCTTGAAGTCCGGAAACCTCAAAGAGGCGCAGAAGCAACTGGACCAGGCCTACAAGCTGTCTCCCTCGAGCCCCGATCTGAACTTCCTGCTGGGCTATTTGTACTTTCAGAAAAAAGATTTCGCGCAGGCCGGAACTTACTTGGGCGCGGCAGCGAATCTGAACCCTCACAACGCTCAGGCCCTGACCCTTCTCGGCAGGACTGGCCTGGAACGGCAGGATTACCCTGCTGCACGGTCCGCGCTGGAGTTGGCGGTGATGGCCGATGCCGAAAACTGGCTGCCGCATAACTTGCTCGCCGATACCTATCTTCACCAACAAAACTACGGCCAGGCGCGCGACGAGGCGCAAATCGCGATCACCAAGGGCAAGAGCACTGCCAGCCCCGCGCAACTCGTCCTCGGACAGGCACTGGTAGGCATGGGCCACGATCAGGAGGGCATTCAGGCCCTGAACGTTTTTCTCGAGGAGTCGCCGCGACATCCCATGGCGGCGCAGGTTCGCACCCTGATCGCTGAGATCCAGCAACACCATTCTGGTCCCGCGCCCTCGGATAACACGCCCCACACCGAGGCCCGCCTCTCCGGCGTTGATCCTCTGGCGGCGCTTTCCGCACCGGGGCTCTCCCTGAAATCCTGGAAGCCGCCCGGCATCGATGACATCAAGCCCGCTCTCGCGCCCGGCGTGTTGTGTCCATCCGCGACGGTCATTGAAGAATCCGGCAAACGCGTCCAGGAATTGGTCGAGGACGTGGCGCGCTTTGCCGCAGTCGAAAGTTTATTCCATCAGTCGCTCGACCAGTTCGGCATCCCCGTTCGCACCGAAACCCGCAAGTACAACTACGTCGCTTCCATCTCAGAGCCTCAGCCGGGATTTCTTTCGGTCGACGAATACCGCGCCGACAAGCTCACCCCCGCGGAATATCCTGACCAGATTGCCAGCACCGGCTTTGCCGCGTTGGCGCTCGTCTTCCATCCTGCAATGCGCGACAACTTCGAAATGACGTGTGAAGGCCTCGGGGCCTGGCACGCTCAGGCAAGCTGGCTCGTCCACTTCCGCCAGCGCGACGACCGTCCCAACCGCATGCACAGCTATAAGGTCGGGCATCAGACCCACTCCGTCGCTCTCCAGGGAAGAGCATGGATTACCGCCGACAAGTTCCAGATCATCCGCATGGAAGCAGAGATGGTCAACCCCATGCCTGAAATCCAACTCCTCAGTGAGTACCAGGTCGTGGAATACGGGCCCGTCCCGTTCCTCAAGAAGAACACGTCGCTCTGGCTGCCGAAGAGCGCCGAAATTTATTTCGATTTCCGCAAACACCGCTACTACCGCCGCCACAGCTTCGATCACTACATGCTGTACTCGGTCGATACCAACGAAAAACGCAAAGAGCCCGTCAGCAAGCCAGCGGTTGAAACAAAAGAGGAAAACCAATCGTAGAGACGTAGCTTGCCACGTCTCTCGCCGGCACAACCCATGCGCCTTCACTCCCAGCACAAGAGCCGCTTGAAATAACTTTACTATCCGCCTCTCCCGCCACATCGCACCTCCGGTTGTATAATCCCCGATTGGTTCCCACTCAGGAGCACTCCTCATGAAGAGGTCTACGCCATTCGTCTGTTCTTTTGTCGTGATCTTGTCGATGGTTCCCGCCTTATGGTCCCAGGAAAAAGTTGATCTCGAAACCATCTCCCGCATTCGTTATGAGGGCTTCCACAATTCCAAGGTCATGGAACTCGCCTCCGGTCTCATGGATTCGATCGGCGAACGCCTCACCGGATCCCCCAACATGAAGCGCGCCAACGACTGGACCCGCGACCAGCTCACCGCCATGGGCCTGAGCAATGCTCACCTCGAATCCTGGGGCCCCTTCGGCCGCGGATGGGCCAATCAATACGTCAACGCCCGCATGACCACGCCCGACATCGTCCCCCTCCTCGTCTACGCGAAAGCGTGGACCCCCGGCACCAACGGCGTCGTCACCGGCAAGTGCATCCGTGCCACTATTGAAAAGAAAGAAGACTTCGACAAATATCGCGGCAAGCTCGCCGGCATGATTGTGATCCTGGGTCCCGACGCCGAAGTGAAGCCCATCACCGAACTCCCCTACAAGCGTCTTACCGATGATGACCTCGCCAAGACCGGTGAATACCAGATTCCTGGTGAACGTCCGCCGTTTCGTTTTGCCGAATTTCTCAAACGTCAGCAGTTCATGAAAGATCTCAACCAGTTCTTCGCCGACGAAAAAGTTCTGGCGGTCATCGACCACAGCCGCGGCACCGCTGGCGGTGGCACCGTCTTCGTCCAGTCCGGCGGCTCCTACAAGCCCGGCGAAACCACAACCGTTCCTCAACTCACCATGGCCTCCGAGCATTGGACCCGCATTGCCCGCCTGCTGCAGCAGAAGAAAGATGTCACGCTCGAACTGAACGTCACCAACACCTTCTACGACGACGACCCCATGCAGTACGACACCATCGCCGAAATCCCTGGCACCGACAAGAAAGATGAAGTCGTCATGCTCGGCGCCCATCTCGATTCCTGGCACGCCGGCACCGGCGCCACCGACAACGGCGCTGGCTCCGTCGTCATGATGGAAGCCGTGCGCATCCTGAAAGCCCTCGACATCAAGCCCCGCCGCACCATCCGCATCGGCCTCTGGAGCGGCGAAGAAGAAGGCCTGCTCGGCTCCCAGGGCTACGTCGAACAGCACTTCGGCTCGCGCCCGCCCATGGACGACCCCAACATGAAAGGAATGCCAACCCTCTTGCGACGCGAAGCCGGCCCAGTCACAGTGAAGCCGGAGCAGGCCAAGCTCTCCGCCTACTTCAACGTGGACAACGGCACGGGTAGAATTCGCGGCGTCCACCTGCAGGAGAACGCAGCCGTGGCCCCGATCTTCGAGGCCTGGATGCGTCCTTTCAAAGACCTGGGCATGACCACCCTCACCATGCGTAACACCGGCGGCACCGACCATCTCTCCTTCGACGCGGTCGGCATCCCTGGATTCCAATTCATCCAGGATCCCATCGAATACGAAACCCGCACCCACCACTCCAACATGGACGTCTACGACCGCCTGCAACCCGAAGACCTCAAACAGATCTCCGTGATCGTTGCCAGCTTCGTCTACGACGCAGCCATGCGCGATCAAATGCTCCCCCGCAAGCCGATCGAAAAGCCGCTACCCAAAGAGCCGGAGAAAAAGGAAGACTAGAGTCGGTCCCATGAATAGTTGTGGGAAAGACAGCACCCATCAGCCGCGGAGCGGCGACCGATAGTAGCCCAGGACTTCAGTCCTGGGTAGGCCGCGAGAAATGGAACCAAGTCCCGGAGGGACGGCAGAGATGCTCACGCACTTTCGTCAAGGATGAATCACAAATGTTTTCTCCACAGCCAATCGGATACGTGCAGAGTCCCTACCAGAACACGCAGCAGATCCCCAAAGGTCCAGGCGCCAAACACGACGCCGAAGGCATCCTCGAAATCCTGCCGCAATTCGCAGCCGGACTCACCGACATCGAAGGCTTTTCTCACCTGATCGTTCTGTGGGTCTTTGATCGCGCCCAAGGATTCGAGTTGCTCGGCACACCTCCTACCGACGATCGTCCGCACGGCGTCTTCGCGACCCGCTCCCCCAGACGTCCAAACCCAATTGGATTCACCGTCGTCGAACTGCTCCGTCGCGAGGGCAATTCCTTGCACGTTCGTGGCATCGACATGCTCGACGGAACCCCGATTCTCGATCTTAAGCCTTACCTGTCAAGCATCCCGCCCGAGACGTTACGACGCGGCTGGCTGGCCGAGGCCGAGGCCCGTCGCCCAAGCCCTTCGCCCAAGCCCTAGATAGCCGCGACTCGCTAACCTATGCAATTTCCTTCATCTTGCGGCCCCGGCAAAAGGTGATGTAGCGTTCCAACACAACGTGCGCCCGCCCCTGTTTGCGCACTGGATTGGCACGGTTCCAAACCCAGGAGGGTCGTCATGGAGTTAAGCCACACTGCGGAATTCGTAGGCTCGTATCAGAAGTCGACACGCACCTCTCTGAAATCCATCTTCAGAGTCACCATGCTCGCCACCGCAGCACTGCTATGCGCCGCGGCACTCGCGCAGGCCCAGACGGTCACGACCATCTACAACTTCGCCGGCAACGGGATCAGCGGTGCAACTCCGTGGTACGTCACTCTGGTGCAGGGCACGAATGGCAACCTCTACGGCACTACCTACAACGGCGGAAAGAACCTCTTCGGCACCGTCTTTAACGTGACTACCTCCGGAGCGGAAAAACTGATCTACAGCTTCAAGGGCGGCACCACCGATGGCGCCAATCCCACCGGCGGCCTCACCCTCGGCACCGACGGCAATTTCTACGGCACTACTCAGCAAGGCGGCATCAAAAGCATGGGCACTATTTTCAAGATCACGCCCACTGGCACCCTCACCATTCTGCACAACTTCAACGCCTTCATCGACGGAGCCTTCCCCTGGGGTGCTCCTATTCTCGCTTCCGACGGCAATTTCTACGGCACCACCAGCGGCGGCGGAATCAACGGCCACGGAATCGTCTACAAGATCACCAGTGCTGGCACCTTCACCGAAATCTACAAGTTTGACGTGACTCACGGCTTTTCTCCCATCGCCCCGCCAACCCAGGGCACCGACGGATTCCTCTACATCCCCGTCTTCGAGGGCGGCACCTCTTATTGTGGAACAATTCTTAAGATGTCCACTTCCGGTGTGCTCAACAACACCTACGACTTTCCCTGTGGCAGCGGGGGATCCTTTCCCATCGGTCCGCTGGTCCAGGCTTCCAATGGAAATTTCTATAGCACCACCCAGGATGGCGGTACCAATGGCGAGGGTGTAATTTATCAAGTCACCCCGAGCCTTGCCGTGACCGTGCTCCACAGCTTTGGTGCGACCTTTGGAGACGGCACCTTCCCCGGCGCCGGCCTGCTGCTGGCCACCGACGGCAACTACTACGGCTCCACCTCAGATGGGGGCGGTAATGGGGACGGCACCCTGTTCAACACCACGACCAGCGGAACCTATACCGGTCTGTACAGTTTCAATAACACCGCGAACCTGACCCAGACGTCCCCGTTGGCTCCGCCCGTCCAGGCGACCAATGGCATCCTCTACGGCGTGACTGAGTTCGGTGGCGCTTCCAACGACGGCACCGTGTACAGCCTGAACATGGGCCTGGCGCCATTCGTGAATATGGCGTTATTCACCGCCAAGGTGGGCAACACCGTCACCATTCTCGGCACGCACCTGACCGGCACGACTGAGGTCACGTTCAACGGCAGTGCGGCGAATTTCACGGTCCTCTCTGGTACCCACTTGACCGCGACCGTTCCCTCTGGCGCGACCACCGGTCCGATTCAGGTAACCACCCCACTCGCTATTTTGCAGAGCAGAAAGAATTTTGTCGTGAAGCCGTAAGTAGTACGCCCTGCATTTAGACGAGTTCGGGTGCCCCATCCTTAATCTCGCGATTTTGGCGAGATAGGGTGGGGCCTTTGATTCTGAGTCATTTGTGCGTAACGGTCGGACCATCGCGCACCCCCACCCCCTCCCCCTCCGGTCTATTGGAATCACCGGTTTAGCGAGATTTCTCAAATTAATCTATGGGCTGCAACAACTTAGGGGCAAAATCTTGAGCCCCAACGACTTAGGGCACAAAGTAGGCAACTTCGCCTACCGCTGCGGCAAGTATGAGATTTCGGGAAACCTCGGTCAAGGTTGGATGAACAGAGTGCGCGTGTGGAAAACGACGACGGCTTCAAGCCGGTTATGCGCCAGACCGGAGGACGCCACCTTACCTACATCGAACTAACGGGCACAGACCAATGGCCGCACCACAACGGACAGCACATCCACAATTTGACCGGATCAAGCATGTCGCACACGCGATTCATAGTGAGGGCTCTGATTACTTCCTGGTAGCGACAATCCGGGAGTAAGTGGGTCAATGGAGACAAGGGCGTTTCACAGGACCAATGTCGGATGCCGGCTCAAATCCTTGCTCGATGAGCGCGTTGGCCTCAAGGCGGCAGCTGAGCGAAGGGTCATTTATCCGGTAAGGCGACGATTCGGCCAGGTGACGAGAGCGCGATTGAACTAAGCCTCCGCAAGCCATCCCTGGCTGGGGTTGCAGGGATGGACCTGCGTTTGCTTTGCGTTCATTATCTCGCGCATGACAATCATCAAAACTCCAACTTCCTATTTCGCCTGCACTAGCCCCGCAATAACCGCAGCAACTTTATCGAGTATCTGGTTCCAGCCCTCCATTTGACCGCTATTTTTCGCGCTCTCCATGGGT
>JADGNP010000158.1 GCA_017883425.1 Candidatus Sulfotelmatobacter sp.
ACACACGTTAAGGTGAAGCACTCCGAGGACTTCAACCTAGCCGCTATCCCTGCCACAGAACGGCACGAGGCGTAAGCTGTGACCATCGGCACGGGGCAACCGCTCCGGCCAGAAGCGCGATTGCATGCAGGTCGCCCGCGAAGTTGTAGAGCACGCCATCGGCGAACCGACGAACGGCACGGCCCTGCCAGAGGATCAGCGCGATGCGCGCGGTTGCCATCGGCAGTCTAGGCGGACACTAGGGCGGAAAGTCTAGAGCGAAAAAGCTATCTACTGCCCAGACGCAAGGCCGACTGACCCGATACCCGCCGCTCTCATCTGGGGCGAAAGACTTGCCGCTCCGGTAAGATCTGAGAGCTTGTGCTCCCTACGCCTTCCGGCTGCGGCTGATCGCGTCCCTGGCTTCTTTATCTGCCGTGCGCCGTCTCTCGGTCTCGCGCTTGTCCCAGAGTTGCTTGCCCTTGGCCAGGGCCAGTTCCACCTTGACTCTCCCGTTCTTAAAGTACATCCGAGTGGGGATCAGGGTCAGTCCCTTTTGCTGGGTCTTGCCGATCAGTTTGCGAATCTCTTCGCGATGCATCAGCAGCTTGCGGGTACGCAGGGGGGCATGGTTGAAGATGTTGCCGTGCTCGTAGGGGCCGATGTGGGCGTTCAGCAGCCAGACCGCATCGTCCTTGACCAGGCCATAGGAATCCTTGAGGTTGGTGAGGCCGCCCCGGACAGACTTGACCTCGGTTCCTGTGAGGACCACTCCAGCCTCAAATTTTTCCAGCAAGAAGTAGTTATGTGAAGCGATCCTATTAACGGCGGCGTCCCGATCGCCGGAGGCTGTGGGATCACGGCGCGGAGATTTCTCCGGATTGGGCTTGGTCTGGTGCGTGGATTGGCGAGCCATGGCTGGTGGGTTTTATCTTAACAGCAGAATGGCGCCGGACTTCGGACCTCGGACCTTGGACTTCTGAAGAGCGTGGTGGCAGAGGTCTGACGCCTGAGGTCCGAGGTCCGCGGTCGGGGCCACCCACTAGTCCTACGACCAAAGAGTGTAACTCCCGCGTGCACAAGCACTTCGGGAGCTGGAAAGGGCGATGCTATAATCGGCTCACCGAAAGTTTTTTTTATGTATCGAGTGGATTTCCCGCGCAAAAACCCTGTCGTAACGCGGCGAAACGCGGGAAAGCTGCTGGTCCGGCGAAGACTGTAATAAAGAGGATCATCTCGTGAGGATTATCGAATGAGACGCCTGATGCGCCCGGCACTACTGCTATTGCTGGTCGCGGTTGTAACGCTCCCCGCCATCGCCGATAAGGTCAAAGATCTCTACAAGAAAGGTCAGGATGCGGAGGCTCGCCAGCAATACGAAGCGGCCTACGGTTTTTTCAAGCAGTGCTACGACCTCAAACCGAAAGATCTGCGTTATCGGGCTTCATTCGAACGGATTCGTTTCGAGGCCGCAGCCTCGATTGTCCACAACGGTCAGAAGCTGCGCGAGGACGGCAAGCTGGACGAAGCCGTGGCCGCTTTCCAGAAAGCGCTGGCCATCGATCCGTCGTTGTTCATCGCCAAGCAGGAACTGAATCGCACGCTGAAGATGATCAACGACCAGCGCAATCCTCAACCCCAGGCCGCGGGGCCGCCGGTTGGCTTGCAGCGCCGGGTCCACGAAGCGGCCGGGCCGGTGGAACTGGCCGCCATCTCGAACATTCCTGTCACCCTTAAGATGCTCGCCACCAAGTCCGATGTGGTCTACCGTACCGTCGGACAACTTGCCGGAATCAATGTGCTGTTCGACCCCGATTACACCCCCCGAGCCATCAACGTCGATCTCAATGGCGTGTCGCTGGAAGAGGCGCTGGAGATCACCGCGCTGGAGTCAAAAACCTTCTGGCGGCCGGTCACAGCCAATACGATTTTCGTGGCGCAGGACAATCCGGCCAAGCGCAAGGAACTGGAACAGAGCGTCCTCAAGACTTTTTATCTTACAAATCTCTCGGCGCCCACCGAACTGCAGGATGTGGTGAACGCGATTCGCGCCGTGCTGGATGTGCAGCGCGTGCAGCAGTTGCTCTCACAAAATGCCCTGGTCGTGCGCGGAACCCCCGACCAGATCGCACTGGCGGAAAAATTAGTAGAGGATCTGGACAAGGCGCGTCCGGAAGTAATCGTCGACATTGCCATCATGCAGGTCAGCAAAGACCGGTCGCGCACCCTGGGGTTGAGTCCGCCCACCAGCGCCACCGTCACGCTGCAGAGCAATCTGAACTCAACCACCACCACCACCACCGGCACCACGGGAACGACAGGAACCTCATCGACCGGGACCCCCGGACTGAACCTGAACACGCTGGGCAACCTGAACGCGACCGATTTCCAGGTTACGATTCCGTCGGCCAACCTGTCGGCGGTGATGGGCGACAGCGACACAAGACTGATTCAGAATCCGCAGGTTCGCGCTCTCGATGGACAGAAGGCTTCGCTCAAGATCGGTGACAAGGTCCCGGTGGCGACCGGATCGTTCCAGCCGGGGATTGGTGGTGTCGGCATCAACCCGCTGGTGAATACGCAGTTCCAGTATCTGGACGTGGGTGTCAACATCGACATCACTCCGCACGTACACGCCAACGGTGAGGTCACACTAAAGATTTCGATGGATGTTTCGGCGGTCACGGGCCAGTCGAACATCGGTGGCATCAGCCAGCCCATCATCGGCCAGCGCAAGATCGAGCACGAGATTCGCCTCAAGGACGGCGAGGCCAATTTGCTGGGCGGAATCATGGAAGATCACCAGACCAAATCGCTGAGCGGGATTCCGGGCCTGGCGCAGATTCCCATCCTTAGGTACCTGTTCGGCCAGACGCAGCAGGATCACTCGGAAAACGAAATCATTTTTGCCATCGTGCCGCACATTATCCGGGGCACGGATGTGAGCGCGGTGAACCAGCGCGCCATCGATATTGGCACCTCGACTACGATCGCGTTGCGCCATTCGAGCAAAGCGCAGGCCGCTCCGGACAAGACGCCATCGCCGGCCGCCCCCTCCATACCGCCCCTAGGAAACCAGGCTCCGGCTGGCCAGTCACCCGCCCCCAACCCTGCCGCGGGCGGCGCGGCCAGCTTCCTGTTTGATCCGCCAACCATTCAGGCGGCGAAGGGCAACACATTTGTGGTGAATCTGCTGCTTTCCGGGGCCCAGAACGTGCATTCCGTCCCGGTGCAGTTGAACTACGATCCGAAAATGCTGCAATTGGTGAACGTGTCGAATGGCGGCTTCCTCTCGCAGGATGGCCAGGCAGTAGCCCTGGTGCACCGCGAGGATGAAGCCGTTGGACAGTCGCAGATTACGGCTACGCGGCCGCCCGGTGCAGGAGGAGTTTCCGGGCAGGGCGCGGTGGTCACCATCACTTTCCAGGCAAAGGAAGGTGGACAGACTCCCCTCACCATCACTCGAGGCGGAGCGCGCGATCCGGGCTTGCAGGCCATCACGGTCAACGGAGCGCAGGCCTCGGTCACTATCCAGTAGAGATGGACAGGAAGTCTCCGGGATCGAGTGCCTAAGAAGACGAGACGATGACGGTTCAGAGATTTCATCACGGGCCGAGCGCGAAGCCTGAGCGGGGGTTCACGCTCATGGAGTTAATCATCGCGGCGACCATCCTCTCGATTCTCACCCTGATGGCGTTGCCGCTGGCGCGAGTTACGATTCAGCGCGAGAGGGAAAAAGAACTCCGCAAGGCGTTGTGGGAGATGCGCGACGCCATTGACCGCTACAAAGATGGGGCCGACCGGAACATGTTTCAGACCAAGGTCGACAGCGGGGGCTATCCCCCCGATCTGGAGACGCTGGCCAAGGGAATTGAGGCGCAGGGCGGCAAGAAAATTCGTTTCCTGCGTTCTATTCCGGTAGACCCCATGACCAAGAGCAAAGAGTGGGGCATGCGGTCGATGCAGGACGATCCCGACTCCGACTCCTGGGGCGGACAAAGCGTGTTCGACGTCTACACCAAGTCAGAAGGCACCGCGCTCGACGGGACGAAATACAAGGACTGGTAGATGCTGTGGAAGGTGCACAACTCGGCGGGGCGGAAGCTCGCAGCAGCGTGCGCTTTCGCTCGCAATCGAAGGCGGAACGGTGCCAGTGGTTTTACGCTGCTTGAGATGATGATTGTGATCAGCATCATCATCATTTTGATGGCGATCGCCATTCCCAATTACAACCGGACCGTCATCCAGTCGCGCGAGTCCGTTCTCCGATCCAACTTGAGCACTTTGCGGAGCGTCATCTCTCAGTACACTCTCGACAAGCAGAAAGCCCCTCAGTCGCTCGACGATCTCATCCAGGCGGGCTACCTGCGGCAGATTCCGGTGGATCCCATGACCAAGGAGACCAACTGGGAAGTGGTGCAGGAAGATGTGATGATGGCCGTAGACCAGCAGGAGCCCGGCATCACCGACGTACACTCGGCTTCGAGCGGCACCGCCAGCGACGGGACTGCCTACAGCACCTGGTGATGTATGAACCAGCGCTTGTCGTCATGCTGATCGAAGCATCTGCCGTCGCCCTTTACCACTACCATCTAGGAAACTCTGCCTTCCTTCGGTTTTCTCCGCGTTCTTCGCGAATCCTCCGCGATCTTTGCGGTTCAAGGCTTTTCCGGCTTCTCGCCCACATTGATTTCCTTTATCTATGCGCGAGCTAATCCTGCAAGGCACTTCCCGCCCTGAGCTGAGATAGGATTCGTATCAGGCTATGCCCTTCAGGCATAGCATAAGTGCTGGCTAATCAATCACGCCTTCACGCCCTGCAGCGCGGAATGCGAGTTTTTCCGCAGCCTCTTCAGCGATGCCGTAAGTGCCGCAGGTTCTTGGCCGGCTTCAGCCGCCGCGGAAACGCCACCGGCAAGTGAAGTGAGTTCTCCAGCAAACGGCTAGAACGACAACCGTGCACTCAACTGAATCTGCCTGCCCGGCGTCGTCGCTCCAGTAATCGTTCCAAACTGCGGCGTGTTGACGAAACGGTCTGGCGTCCCCAGATTCGTGTGGTTGAGAGCGTTGAAGAATTCACCACGGAATTGGAACTTCGCACGCTCCGTCAGGTTGAAGTCGCGGACCAAGGCCAGATCGAGCGTCTGCATCCCCGGACCATACACCGAGTTTCGGCCCACGTCGCCGAACGTATACGCGGGAGGCGCGGCAAATGCAGCGATATTGAACCAACTCTCGGCCGTGCGTGTGCCGGACGTGAAGATGGGCTGTCCCGTGAGGTTGGCGCGGATCGGATTCTCTCCCAGCACTGTGCCCGAGTTCGCCGTGTCTCCGAAAACCGAAACCGTGAACGGAAATCCCGTCTGCACCTGGTACACGGTCGAGAGGTGCCAATCTTTGCTGACCGCCCGCACCACGCCGGAACGATCCCACGCGGGAATATCGTAGACAACGCTGACGGCAAAGCGATGACGGATGTCGCAGGCCGGACCGCGTTCCGCATTGAGATCACTGTCGTTCTGCGGGATCGACGATTCGAACATGGGAGAGCGGAAATCCGGAGCGTCGCTGAGATCCTTCGCCCAAGTGTAGTTCGCGAGAAACGTGAGCCCGTGAGAATAGCGGCGACGAACGTTGACGTAGCCCGCGTCATACCAGCTCTGCGCCGTGTTCTCCAGCAGGTTGATGGTGCTGACCGGAAAGCATATTTGATCGGTCGGACAGCCCGTCGCGGGCGGAGTGTAGGCCACGCCCGATGGCAACACCGAGCCAGCCACGAAGCTGATCTTGGGAAACGGGCGCCGCGGCCCGATCGCTCCCGCTCCCGGAGGTGCGTTGTTGATCAGGTGCGCGCGCTGCAGGTGTACGCCGTGGGAACCGAGATATCCGATTTCAAGCGTGGTCTGATGGCCGAGGCTCTTCTCCACGGAGGTGCTCCACTGCTCGATGTATTGTGAGGGAGCGTGAGGATCCATCGCCGTGAAACTCACGGTAGTTTGGCCCAACACTGCCGGAGCGAAGTTAAGTTGGTTCGTCAGAATCGAAGCGGACGGCGTGAAGTTGTCGCTCTGTTGCGTCTCCGGGAACACGTACGGGACATTGTGCCGCTGATTGCACCACGTGTTCATGTCGACGGGCGTGAAGAAAATACCGTAGGCCCCGTGCACAACAATGCCATGCTCTGGGAACGCCTTCGAAATACCAAAGCGAGGAGCGAAGTTGTGCGGGTTGGGATACTTCAGGCCCTTTGGGAACCCTTCCTGTCCCCCGATGAACGCCGTGGGAACGCCGTTTTCAAAGGTGAGATTTGAGTTGGTATAGCTGATGTCGACCAGCGGTTCCATGAACTCGTAGCGCAATCCCATCTCGATGGTCGTGGTAGCAGTCACGCGAAAGCTGTCTTGCACAAAGCCGTCGGCGTACCACTGACGAAGCTGCATCTGCGGAATGCCCGCCTGGCGCTGCTTCACGGCCGGCAAGCCGAGCAGAAAACTGGCGAGACCGGCTCCGGTGCCGTCGTTCGTCCCGTTGTCGGTGGTGAATCCGTTCGTAAACTGGTAGTAGCCGCGGTTCTGAAAGAATCCCCACATTGGCCAGATGTAGCGCCGGTAGCTGCCCCCGAACTGGAGGGTGTGACGCCCGTGCTGCCAACTGAGAGAGTCACGGCCTTCGGCAATGGTGTCCCAGGCCTTCATTGGAGTGGCCGAATAGTTGTCTCCCATGGGTGAGTAACCTTGCACGTTGAAGAACGGAGCGCCAAAGGCCCCGGGACCGCCAAAGCCCACGCCCTGAATGCCCAGCTGCGTGACGATGTCATTGGTGTAGGCATTCTGGTCGTAGCGGTGCATGGCGAGACGTGAGACAGTGATCGCCCCGGTGTTTACCAGGCTGGGGCTCAGGACGCGGGTCCACGCGATGTTGCCTTGCTGCGCGAAGTTGTCATTGTACGAGCCGAAGCCGGGCAACAAGGTCCCAATGCCACCGGGAGGCATTTCTCCAGGCATGAACCCGGTCTCGGCGCTGAGCGAGTAACGTCCGGTGAGGGTATCGCCGCGAGAAAGATTCTGATCGATGCGAATCGTACCCTGGTTGTTGACCTCGAGTTCGTTGCGGACGTCCATGTAGTTGTTGCAATCGACGCCTGCCCCGACCACGCTCGGATTCCCCATCGTGGCTGCGCCGCAGGGCATCATTCCAGCCATCACGTTCGGCTGGGGGACATATTGTTGCAGGAATGCCTGGGCCGCCGCGTTGATCTGCGAAGGAGGTATTACATTCAGCGCACCGTTGTACTGGAACTGGGCACGACTGTTGGTGGGGTCGTAGATGTTCACGCCGCTCTGGCTGAAATCGCCAGAGATTTCCTGCGGCGTGGGGACCGTGTCGATCATGGTATCGGTCATGGCGTGGCGGAAGCCTTCGAAGTTCGCGAAGAAAAAGGTGCGGTTGCGGACGATCGGTCCGCCGAACGACCCTCCGAAGTTGTTCTGCACCATGTGGTTGTTGCCCATCGATTCGAATGTGGTCGCGTCCATGGCTCCGTTGCGCAGGAACTCGTAGACCGTGCCGTGAAACTGGTTGGAGCCGGAGCGTGTGACGATGTTGACCTGGCCGCCGCCAGCGCCTCCCATCGCGGCAGAGTAACTCCCGGTCTGCACCTTGAATTCTTGAACCGCGTCGGGCGATGGGCTCAGATTCAGCGTATTGAAGGTGGGATCGGTGTCGGTGGTTCCGTCGAGCAGAAAATAGTTCGCATTCGGCCGGTTGCCGCCGATGCTCACAGCAGAACGCTGTCCCGGCCGCCAGTACAGAGGATTCATGCTGCCGGTTTGCGCGCCGTGGCTGACGTGCGCACCAGGCACGGTCAGCATCAGGTCGATCAGCATGCGGCCGTTGAGGGGAAGGTCATGCACGGCGACGGGTTCAATGACTTCGCCTACGGAGGAATCGGTGGGATGCAGCGCCGGCGCAACGTCGCCGACTTCAACGACATTTCTCACGGAGGCCAGCTTTAGGCTGAGGTTCAGCACCATCTGCTGAGCCACCTCAAGGCGCAGACGCTGGGCGAGGGGCGAAAAGCCGGGAGCCTGCACCCTGAGTTCGTAATCACCGGGGGGCAAGCCGGTGATCTCAAAAATCCCCTGGTCGTTGCTGGAGATGCGGCGCACGGCTTGCGTGCTGGAAGACGTGAGTTGGACTTCCGCACCGGCAAAGGCTTTTCCCTGCGGATCGTTAATTGTGCCGCCTAACACTGCGTAATTGATTTGGCAAAACGCTGAAGCGGAGACCAGGCAGAAAACGAACAGCCAATTGCGCACACAACACCCCCACAGTAAATGCTTGTACGATCCCAGATTGCGGAACGGCTTCGGCGCGATAGAACACTGCCGAAAGCGTGCGAAGTACGTTGGTGGAGCATTGAAACGTGAGAGGTCTGTGCGAGGCAATAATCAAAAAGAATTAGAGGTGCTCTAACGCATCTCCGGGAGCTACGGGATGTCGCTACGTCCGCAGGGGGAGGCCGAGTAGTGGTGCAGTTTCAGAATCTCGGCCGCCTTCTCCTTTGCGGACTTCGCGGGTTTTCTTTGCGAGCTTCGCGGTAAAAGATCTTAAACCGCAAAGTACGCCAAGGATTCGCAAAGGACGCAAAGAAGTCATCGGAGAAACTCACACTGCACCATTACCGGAGGCCCAAGTTGTAAGCAGCTGCGCGAAGCAAGTACCATCTATCCATGCCCGTCGAAACGGAAACCCAAGCTCCCACGTCCATTCGCGCGCCGCGCGGCAACGCCATCACCTGCAAAGGCTGGCAGCAGGAAGCGGCCATGCGCATGCTCATGAACAACCTCGACGAAGAGGTTGCCGAGCGTCCGAAAGACCTTGTCGTCTACGGCGGAACTGGCCGCGCCGCGCGGAGTTGGGAAGCCTACCGCGCCATCGTCGAAACGCTGAAGAATCTCGAGAACGACGAGACGCTTCTGGTGCAATCGGGCAAGCCGGTCGGTGTATTCAAAACGCACGATCACGCCCCGCGAGTGCTGATCGCGAATTCGAACTTGGTGGGCCACTGGTCGAACTGGGAGAAGTTCAACGAACTGGAACGCGCCGGTCTCATGATGTACGGGCAGATGACGGCCGGCTCCTGGATTTACATCGGTTCTCAAGGAATTGTGCAGGGGACATTCGAGACGTTTTCAGCAGCCGGAGAGAAACACTTTGGCGGCGATCTCGCGGGCAAACTGATCGTCAGCGGCGGAATGGGCGGCATGGGTGGAGCTCAGCCCATGGCCGCGACCATGACGGGCGCGGCGTTTCTGGGAATTGACGTCGATCCGGAGCGCATCAAGAAGCGGCTGAAAACCGGCTATTGCGACTTCATGGTCACAACGCTGGATGAAGCCCTGCGCATTCTGAAGAATGCCGTGCGGAAGAAAGAAAATGTTTCCGTCGGGCTGGTGGGGAATTGTGCGGACGTCATTCCCGAGTTGGCCGAACGCGGCGTCGTCCCCGACATTTTGACCGACCAGACCTCGGCGCACGATCCGCTGAACGGGTATGTGCCGAACGGAATGACTCTCGAACAGGCGTTGGAACTGCGCCAACGCGACCCGAAAACGTATCAGGAAAGGTCGCTCGATGCCATGGCGCGGCACGTGGAAGGCATGTTGCGCCTGCAGAAGATGGGCTCGGTCACGTTCGACTACGGAAATAACATCCGCACCTTTGCCTTTCAGCGCGGCGTCAAGAATGCCTATGACTTCCCGGGATTCGTGCCGGCATATATTCGTCCGCTTTTCTGCGAAGGACGGGGACCATTCCGCTGGGTCGCCTTGTCAGGCGAGCCGTCCGATATTCACGTGACGGATGAACTGGTGTTGGAATTATTCCCCGACAACCGCATTCTGCGGCGCTGGATTGACCTGGCGCGGAAGCGCATCAAGTTCCAAGGCTTGCCGGCGCGCATCTGCTGGCTGGGCTACGGCGAACGGGCGCAGTTCGGGCTTGCCATGAACGATCTAGTGAAGAAGGGCAAGATCAAGGCCCCGATCGTGATTGGGCGCGATCATCTCGACTGCGGCTCGGTGGCGTCTCCGTTTCGCGAGACCGAGAGCATGAAAGATGGCTCAGATGCCGTGGCCGACTGGCCACTTCTCAACGCACTCTTGAATACGGCGGCAGGCGCGTCGTGGGTATCGATCCACAATGGCGGCGGTGTCGGTATCGGCTACTCGCTGCATGCTGGGCAAGTGACCGTGGCCGACGGGACCGATGAGATGGCGAAGCGCATCGAGCGCGTGCTGACCACGGATCC
>JADGNP010000159.1 GCA_017883425.1 Candidatus Sulfotelmatobacter sp.
AGGCCCGCCAAATGCAGGTTGGCCGCCTCGTGCGCCCGCCGCGTCTGGGGATGCGCCAGTCTCGGAGCCATCTCTTCCAGACTCTTGATCGCCTTCTGCATCCCCACGCGCGTGCGCACGATGCCGACTTCGTTCTCCATCAACGCCTGAATCTGTCCAATCAGCTCTTCCACGCCGGCATCCACCGGTCCATTCGCGTAAGCGGCTTTCGGTTGCGCGCTCGGACGTGACATCGTCTTCGCTTCCTCGCGCATTGCCTTCCCGGCTCGCGCCCCGTACACCAGGCCTTCCAGCACGGAATTGCTGGGCAGGCGGTTCGCGCCGTGCACTCCCGTTGCCGCCACCTCGCCGGCGGCGTAGAGTCCCTGGAGGTTCGTCTGGCCGTCTAGATTCGTACGTACGCCCCCTATGGCGCAATGTGCCGCCGGACGCACCGGAATCATATCCTCGGAGATATCAATGTTGTTTTGCATGCACGTCGCATAGATGCGCGGAAACCGCTTTTGTACCTGGTTGGCATTGAGGTCCGTGAGGTCCAGATAAACGAAGGGATCTTTGGCTCGGCTCACTTCCATCTCATGAACGATGGCGCGTGCCACAACATCGCGCGGCGCCAGCTCTCTCATGGGGTGGTACTTCCCCATGAAGCGGTTCATTTCGAAGTTGCGCAAGTGCGCGCCCTCCGCGCGCAGCTCTTCGGACAGCAGAAACCGCGGTACCTTCTTCATGTAAAGTGCCGTCGGATGAAACTGAATGAACTCCATGTCACTGACTTCCGCTCCGGCGCGGTATGCCATCGCCACGCCGTCTCCCGTGGCCACATCGGGATTAGTTGTGTTGCGGTAGAGTTGGCCCATTCCTCCCGTGGCCAGCAGCACGGCGGAACATGCAACGTCTTGAGGAACGCCTTTTTCATCGATGAACGAAACTCCGGTGATGTGTCCGGTGTCATCGGTCAACAGGCCGGTCGAAAAGCAAAACTGCGCAACCGAGATGTGCTTCAGCGTCTCTGCCTTGGCGTGAAGAGCTCGCAGGATTTCTCTGCCCGTCGAGTCCCCCTCCGCGTGCAGACTGCGATGGCGGCTGTTTACACTTTCCAGTTCGAAGACCAGTTTGGTTCCATTGTGCTTGCCCCACGCGATCAACTCATCGATGCGCCCCGGGCCTTCCTCCAGCAGAATCTTCACGGCCGCAGGATTGCACAGGCCATCCCCGGCGCTGAGGGTGTCCTGCAAGTGGAGAATGACTTCGTCTTCGTCGCTCAACGCCGTAAGCTGCGAGGGTTTTGGGTTGGAGTCGGCGACTTCCTGTTTCGCCAGCACGAGCACACGTCCAGCCGCGGCCAGTTCAATGGCAGCGCGCAGGCCGGCAACACCAGCGCCCATCACCACGAAGTCGGTCTCGGCTGGAAGACCCTTCATAAACGGGAAATGGTACCACTTCGCGGAGCAGGGCAGTCATTCGAGCGCATACGCTATCATGGAACCGCATGCCGCAAGTGACCATCCACGTGCTCCCGCGGCCCTATCAGGCCTGGATCGAGAACGGCTTGCTCACCCGAGCGGGCTCCGTCCTGAGCGAACTGCTGCCGCAGGCCAGCCGCATTTTTGTTGTGACTGTTCCTCCGGTGCGCAAGCGTTGGGGATCGAAACTCGTCAGTTCCCTGAAGGCCAGCGGTTTCACGCCGCAGGTCATAGCGATGCCGGACGGCGAGCCTACCAAGCGCCTGGCGACCGTAGAGGCCCTCGCCGACAAACTGGCGCGCCTGGGCGCCGACCGCAAGGCCGTGATCATCGCTCTGGGTGGCGGAGTTGTGGGCGACGTCAGTGGACTGCTGGCCTCGCTCTATATGCGCGGAATCGAGTTGGTGCAGATTCCTACGACGGTGCTTGCGCAGGTCGATGCCTCCATCGGCGGAAAAACGGGAGTCAATCTCGTTGCCGGCAAGAACCTGGTCGGAACCTTCCACCATCCGCGGGTTGTGCTGATCGATCCCACGGTGCTGAAGACGCTACCGGATCGCGAGTTTCGCGCCGGGCTCTACGAAGCTCTGAAGTGCGGCATCATCGGAAACATCGAGCTGTTTCTGCGCTTTGAGCAGAATCGCGCCCGGATCCTGAAGCGCGATCCCGTGGAACTCGAGTGGTTGATCGCGCAATCCGTAAGGCTGAAAGCCGAAGTAGTTTCCGCCGACGAGCGCGAGGGAGGTCTGCGCCGCGTTCTCAACCTGGGCCACACCATTGGCCACGCGCTCGAAGCCGAAACCGGCTACCGTCGCCTATTGCACGGTGAAGCCGTTGCCTGGGGGATGATCGCCGCGACGAACATTGCGCTCAGTGTGGGCCGCACCGACAGCGTAACCGCGGGCCGCATTGCCGATGCCGTGTTGAGCCTGGGCCGCCTTCCCGAAGTGAATGTCAGTTCGCGCAAAATTCTCGCCCGGCTGCAGTCCGACAAGAAGACGCAAAATGGAGTCGTGCACTTCATCCTCCCGCGTGAAATCGGCAAGGTGGAAGTTGCCAGTGATGTGCCGGGGAGCGCCGTGGTCGATGCCGTTGAAGAATTGCGGCGCCTGTCGCGCGGCGGTTGGGTTTGGGAAAAATAGAATTGGTTTCACGAATGGTTTTGGGCAGGACTCGGCTTCACAGGCTGCGGAAAAACTCACGATTCGTATCAGGCGATGCCTTCAGGCATCGCGTAAGTGCTGATCAATCAATCACGCCTTCAGGCGCTGCAGCGCGGAATGCGAGTTTTTCCGCAGCCTCTTCGGCCGGCCGCTCCCGGCCTAAGAAGGCGGGCTTTAGCAGGCGTGAGAACTAAAATCTTCGGGGAGCGCCGGAACGGAACCTGCCGGAATCCAGCCGCGGAGCGGCGACTTATGTTAGCCCAGGACGTAAGTCCTGGGTAGGCTACGCGAAATGGAGCCGAGTCCCGGAGGGAGGGCACAAGTTCTCACGCGCTCTCTAGTCGTCGAGGGAACACTGCTCTAGCACGTCAACCGTTCGTGGTCTTCGTCAGGTTCAGGTGGAAAGGAAAATATGCAGGAGACAGCACCGCAGTATATCGAGCGCATCCTGGGCTATGTCGAAGGCCAGGACGCAATCAAAGTGCAACGGTCAACCGCCGCGAAGCTGAAGAAGCTGATTCATGGCCTAACCCCAAGACAACTGAAATGGAAATCCGAGCCCGGGAATTGGTCAATCGCCGAAATCCTCGCGCACCTGGCAGACGCTGAGATTGTGGCCAGTTGGCGAATGCGCTCGGTTATCGGAGCGAGCGGAAACCCGATTCAGCCCTTTGACCAGGACGTGTGGGCGTCGGTATTTCAATACGCCAAGCGCGATGCGAAACAGTCGTTGGAAGTGTTCCGCGTGCTGCGCGAGAACAATCTGGCAATGCTGAAGACGATTCCGCGGGAGAGTTGGGACAACTACGGCATGCACGCCGAGCGCGGCAAGGAGACCATTGCGCATCTGGCGCGCATGTTTGCCGGGCACGATACCAATCACGTCCTGCAGGTCGAACGAATTGCCGGGCAACTGAAAAGCGCACGTCAGA
This sequence comes from Candidatus Sulfotelmatobacter sp., assembly GCA_017883425.1. GTDB lineage: Bacteria > Acidobacteriota > Terriglobia > Terriglobales > Acidobacteriaceae > Sulfotelmatobacter. The sequence goes on from JADGNP010000159.1 coordinate 3,559, forward strand.
AAAAGAAGAAGCGACAGTAAGCTGCGACCCTCGAGCAATGGTGCAGGAAGCCAGAAAATCTGCGGTGGTCGGCGCTGCGCCGCAAGGCGCTAGCGACGCACGCTCTGCCGCGCGCGCGGTCCGCGAGATGTTTACCTCGATCGCGCCGCGCTACGACCTGCTGAACCACGTGTTGTCGTTCAACATAGACCGCATGTGGTGGCGCCGCACAGCGCGCGCTTTCTGCCACATCGTGGCCCGCCCCGATGCACGCATCCTCGACCTGTGCTGCGGAACGGGTGACATGACGTTCGCCCTGCGCCGTCAAGCAGGGAAGTCCTCTCCTCAGATTCTCGGCGCCGACTTCTCTCACGCCATGTTGCAGCGCGCCACCGCGAAGTCGTCGGCTGCGCAGAACGGATCAAGGCCAGGTTGGATCGAAGCCGACGCTTTGAACCTTCCGTTTCCGAGCGCCCGCTTCGATCTTGTGACTTCGGCTTTCGGTTTTCGCAATCTCGCCGACTACGATGCCGGATTGCGCGAGATCGTCCGTGTGCTGCGTCCCGGCGGGGAGTGCGGCATCCTCGACTTCGGCGAGCCCAAGGGCGCGATGGGTGCGCTCTATCGCATCTACTTCAAGCAAGTCCTGCCGCGCGTCGGCACCATGATCTCCGGCGTCCGCGGTCCGTATGCCTATCTCCCCGCCTCGGTCGAGCATTTCCCGCCGCCGGAAGAAATGCTGGCGAGGATGAAACGCGCCGGCTTCGCCGAAGCCACCTGGACGCCGTACACGTTTGGAATCGCAGGCCTGTATCGCGGGAAGAAATAGCGCTCTCGTGGGAATAGCCGCGTCCCGCCAGAGCGATGGCTGGGGCGTCTTCTTGTGGGAAGGAATCCTGAAATTCGTCTACGCAAACCAGGGAATTGGCCGCTTCACAAAACTCGGCATGCCGCTGCCGCACTTCACGGCTGAATACGCGCAACTTCTTACGGCCGTGTTTTTGATGATCAACGGTCCGGGCAGGATGGTCGTTGGATACTCTCCTCAGCAAACAACCAAAGAGCCGAGGTCAGGTCGTAGCGGCATCGCGGCGAAAGGAATCCGCAAACGCGTCTGTAATGGTGTAGCGGATCACGTGCTCGTACTCCGGGCCCAGGAACCGGCGCAGGCGGTCGGTATTCATGATGTACTCCCCGGTCATGTAGGGGACCGCCTCGGGAGGAATTGCGGAAATCTTATGCTTCCATAGAAATTTCAGCACCTGCCGCATCGCCCACTTTCCGGGGACGCGCACCAGTTTTGCCTGTGCCATCTCGACGCAGCGCCCGAAGGTCAGAGGCTCGCCGCGGCCGGCAACGTTCAGTATCGTCAGCCGTTGCGGCTCCGGTTCGCGCTGCAGGATGTGCCGAATCAGCCGCGCCATGTCGTCGACGTGGATAAACTGAATCTTGTTGTCGAGGTACTGCTGGCCGCGTGGAAACATGCAGGGCAGTCGCTTGCCCTCTCTGCGCATTTTCTCGGCCCGCGCGCTCTTGCCGTTGGGTGTGCCGCGGAAGGCTCCCATCAGGTAATTCTCAACGCTCGCACCGGCAAAAATGTGCGGCCGCAAAATATACGCGCTGCACCCGCGCAGGGCGTGGGAGCGCGTTTGCACGACTTCATCGGATTGCTTCTTATGAATGGCGTAGGGCAGGGTGTGCGCTGCCAGCAACGATTCTTCCGTCGCCGGCGCGGGCAGGTTCGGACCGTATGCCGAGACGCTGCTGGGAAAGATGAATTGCTTGATCCCATCGTCGCTCGAGCGATTGGCTTCGGTGACAGCTTCGATCACGCGCGCCGTCCCCGCCACATTGATCTGCCACATGCGCTCGACGTCGATCACGCCCGTGCGCACGGGATCGATCACGAATGCCAGGTGAACCACCGCGTAGGCGTGGGTATCGCGCATGAGTTCATACAAAACTCGGGTAGACGATTCCTGGCCCAGGTCCATGCTCTCAAACTGCAACTCGGATTCGGTTTGGGGCGGACGCAGGTCCACCCCAATCACCGAATAACTCCCCAGCAGCGGCAGTAGCCTGGAGCCCAGATTGCCCGACACACCGGTTACAACGACGACAGGTTTGGCCATCAGTTCGGTTTTGCCGCCGGAGGTTGCGCTGGAGGCGGTGTTTGCGGCTGAGCCTCCGGAGCGGTTGGAGTCGGAACCGGCCGCGGATGTGGCAGTCGCGGCGGCGGCGCCGTGCCCACTCCGCCGGGACCAAAGTACTTGTCGTTGGTTTCGACCTTGAACGAGTTATTCACCTTTTCCATCATTTCGCGCGTTCGATCGTTTTGCAACTTGCTGTGGATCTCGTTCTTTGCCTGATCGAGTGTCAGGTGATCCTTGCTGTTCACCTTGTAGATGTAGTGTCCGCCTGAATCGCTGATCACTGGTGAAACGTCCCCCAGCTTCACATCGAACACCGCAACATGTCCCGGTGGCAGGCCGGTGCGGCGCACGTTGGGCAGATTCACCGTCGGAGATTCGATCTTCATGCCGGCGGCGTCGAACGCCTCTTTCTGCAGCTTGGCGATGTCCTCTCCAGCCGCGGCCCGCGCCCGCAAGCTTTCGGCCAGCTTGGTCATCGCCTGATCACCTTCATCGGCCTTCGCCTTCTCCTCGGCTTCTTTGGCCTTCTTCGCCTCCTCGCTCAGCGTTTCGTCCTTCTCGTCTTCCTCTTTGGCCTCGGCTTCGCCCTGCTTGGTGCGCGGCACAAACAGCCGGTCCACGTTGAATTGCTCGAAGGCTTCGGCATGTTCCGTGTAATACTTCTCGACTTCCTCCGGAGGAACCTTGGCCGCTTCGTCCTGAATGTTGCGCTGCAGTTCCGTGGTCAGGATCTGCATCTTGGCGAACTTGACGGTCTCTTCAAACTGCGGAGTTTTGTCCAGGCCCTTCTTCTTGGCCTCATTCGACATCCCGATGAAGCGCGGCAGGACGCCCGCAAGTTGCTTTTTCACTTGCGGGGTAACGTTGGGGGCCACGGCACTGGCCAGCTTCTCAAACTCGGCCTTGGTGATGACGGTCTTGCAATCGGCCGCCGGAGTCTTTGCCACCGGAGCCTTCGCCGCGGTCACGGGCTTTGCCGCCGTTCCCTTGGCTGCCGCCGTCTTGGGCTGCGCCGGACATACGCCGATCACCGTGATTACCGCCGCCTCCGGCGGAACGGCAGCCGAGGTGTCCGCCGGCGCCTGGGCCGGCTGCGGCGGGGGAGGGGCGCTTGGGGCGGCTTGTCCCCAGGCCAGCGTCCCCAACAAAACACACATCAGCCAACTCTTACGCATAAGTTATTTCCTCCAGGAGTGGTCCTTCAGAAAGTTGAAAATGCCAAGCATCAAATCCTAGCACAATCGGCGCTTTTTTTTGCCTGTCTGTCAACGGATGACTTGCGCCAGGGCCCTTCCATCAGCTATCCAGCACACACCAGATTGTCGCCGCGATTTGCTTGGCGCTTTGCGCTCGCAACGGCGATAATTCCTGCATGTCGGGAAGCCCGGCCATTTCCTCGCCCGAGTTGATGCGCTCTGAGAAGCGCGCGGCCGCGGGGAACTCCGTTCTGGCCGCGGTGGTCATCACCGGCCTCAAGATTGTGGTCGGATTGAGTACGGGGAGCCTCGGCATTCTCTCCGAAGCGGCGCACTCCGGGCTTGATCTGATCGCCTCCCTTCTGACATTTTTCTCCGTGGGAGTCTCCGATAAGCCCGCCGACGCCGAACATCAGTACGGTCACGGCAAAATCGAAAACTTTTCGGCGTTCGTCGAAACCGGCCTGTTGCTGCTGACCTGCGTCTGGATCATCTACGAAGCGGCGTTGCGTCTCTTCTTTCGCCGCATTGACATCGAGCCGTCCATCGCGGCTTTTGCCGTGATGCTGTTCTCCATGGGGCTGGACTGGTGGCGCTCGCGCGTGCTCGGCCGCATCGCCAGCAAATACGACAGCCAGGCCCTGGAAGCTGACGCACTGCATTTTTCTACCGACATCTGGTCGGCCGGCGTGGTCGTGCTCGGGCTGGGGCTGGTTCTCATCGGCCGCACATATCGCGTCGACTGGCTGCGCTATTCCGATCCCATCGCCGCTCTTTTTGTGGCCGGCGTCGTAGTTTCCGTGAGCTGGCGTCTGGCCCGCCGCACCGTCGACGCCCTGCTCGACGCCGCCCCGCCGGGAGTGCGATCCCAGATCTACGACGCGGTCTTGCGCGTCGAGGGCGTTCTCGAAGTCGATCGCGTGCGCATCCGCCGGGCCGGGAACCGCTACTTTGCCGATCTCGCCGTGGGGCTCGCCCGCACCGTGACGTTCCAGCGATCAGGCCAGTTGGCCGCGTCCGTCACCGAGGCCGTGCACCAGGTTCTCCCCGATGCCGACGTCACCGTGCAGCCTCTTCCGCGGGCGCAACATTCGGAGAACATCTTCGACCGCATCCGTGCCGTGGCCACACACAAAAATCTCAACGTGCATGATATCAGCGTCCAGGATTTCGCCGGCCGCCTGCACGTCGAACAGCACGTCGAACTCGACGAGCGCATGACCCTAAAAAACGCCCACGACCAGGTCACCGAACTCGAAGCCGACATGCGCCGCGACGTTCCCGAAATTTCCGAAATTCTCACCCACATCGAGAGCGAGCCCGCCACCATCGAAAGACCCGAAGAAGTTGTCGGCGACGCGGAACTGGAGCATCGCCTGAAGGCGGTGGCTTCCCAGTTTCCCGAGGTCCTTGACGTCCACGAGTTCGTTATCAAGCGCGTCCGCGGCCGCATGTACATCTCGTGTCATTGCACCCTGTCGGACGATCTTTCCCTAACCCGGGTGCACGACATCCAGACCGAGTTGGAAATCCGCTTCAAGCAGAACGCGCCCGAACTGTTCCGCGTCCTGATTCATCCCGAGCCCAGCACCGACAACCGGAGGTAGCTTTGTGACATCCGTCACAGACAGGGTAGCCCGAATTGATGATTGATGATTGCTGATTGCTGATTGGAGAACAAGATGGAGCACCAGGCCGAAGCCCTCAAAGATCGCACAAAACAATTTGCTTTGCGCATCATCAGGGTGATCCGCTCCATGCCAGCCGGTTCAGAGGGCCGAATCATCGGAAATCAGCTCCTGCGTTCCGGAATGTCAGTGGCGGCAAACTACCGCGCGGTTTGCCGCGCTCGTTCCCGCCCGGAGTTTCTGGCGAAATTGGCAATCGTGATCGAAGAGGCCGACGAGTCAGCCTTTTGGCTGGAACTGTTGGTCGATGCCGGGCTAATTCCGGATCGCAAACTGAAGGATCTCAGGTCAGAGGCGAATCAGTTGGTCGCGATTTTCAATGCCTCCCGAACCACTGCCAAGAAGCGGGTTCAATCAGCAATCAACAATCAGCAATCAACAATTCCGGGCAAGAAAGCGTCATGATCACAGCCAAAGTTCTCTGGACCGACAACGAGCGCTACCTGGGCGAGGCCAGCTCGCACCATGCCATTGTGATGGACACGGCGTCCGAGAAAACTGCGAGCACGCCGATGGAACTGGTGCTGATTGCTCTGTGCGGCTGCACTGCTTCCGATGTCGTCGGAATTCTTCGCAAGAAGCGTGAGCCGTTCACCACCCTCGAAGTCACCGCCAGCGGCGAGCGGGCGTCGGGCTATCCCGCCGTTTACACCGAAATCAGCCTCGTCTATCGCATCGGCGGTAAAGTCTCTCGCAAAGCGGTGGAAGACGCGGTGCAACTCTCGAAAGAAAAATATTGTTCCGTCTCCGCCATGTTGGAAAAGACTGCCAAAATAACCGCTAAGATCGAATTGGTGGAGTAAATGCCGCGCATCCGCGTCCTGTTCTTTACCCAACCCGGCTGTCTCTCCTGCGAGCTGATGAAGATGTTCCTCGAGGCCAAGGAGATCGCATTTGAAGAACTAGACATCAGCACCGACCTCGAAGCTCGCCGTGCCATGACGGAACAGCACGGCAGCGGGGAAACCCCAACCCTGGTGATCATCTCCGGCGAATCACAGGAAGTCATTGTCGGCTTTGATCCCGTGCGTCTTGACCAGTTGCTCGACCCGGCCCCATCATCGGATTCGGTGACTGAATCCTGAACTCCGCCCATTCCAGTCGAAGCACTCCCCACCCCCTGCGCGGATATTTCTTTATCGGGGCCGCCGCATTTCTCTGGGGAGTCTCGGCCGCGCTCGGCCGCGCCGTCTTCACCGGCAAACTGCCCTTAAGCGGAGAGGCCCTGCATCCCATCGACCCCCTCATCCTTTCGCAAACGCGAACATCGTTCTCGCTGCTCGTGTTGCTTCCCCTTCTCGTGGGACGGCGTGGCTGGCAACGCATCAAGCTCCCCACGCCCGATCTCATCCAATGCCTGGTGCTGGGGATGCTCGGCGTGGCCGCTTCGAACTATTTCTATTACGTCGCCATTCAGAAGACGAGCGTTGCCATCGCCATCATTGTGCAATACACGGCCCCGGTCTGGGTGCTGCTGTACGTGGTCGCCCGCGGACAGCAAAAACTCTCGCTGCAGAAGGTCGCCGCCGTAGGAGTCGCCATTGCCGGCATCGCACTGACCATCGGAATCGTCGGCAGGAAATCCGCTGCGGCTCTCCATCTCGACTCCTATGGTTTCATCGCCGCCCTGCTGGCGTCCTTCTCCTTCGCGTTCTACAACATTGGCGGACACCGCATCCTGGCCCGCTA
>JADGNP010000642.1 GCA_017883425.1 Candidatus Sulfotelmatobacter sp.
ATGGTGGAACGAGGTCCGCATTCGCGGCCTCAAGCATCAGAAGGAGAAGCGCAGCATGGACCATTCTGCCGGACTAGACGTATCAGTCAAGGAAACAAGCATCTGCATTGTGGATGACGCAGGCAAGATCGTGCGGGAAGTGAAGGTAGCGAGCGAACCGGAAGCATTGCTGTCGGTACTGACGAACCCCGGCTATCACTTCAAACGGATCGGATTGGAAGCCGGGCCACTGTCGCAATGGCTTTACAGCGCGCTTGCCGAAGCAGGCTTGCCGGTGATCTGTGTCGAAACGCGGCACATGCGGGCGGTATTGAAGGCGCAGATCAACAAGACCGACCGTAACGACGCACGCGGCATGGCGCAGATGATGCGGGTGGGACTTTACCGTCCAGTGCATGTGAAGACGTTACGCAGCCAAAAACTGCGAATGCTGCTGACGCATCGCAAGCTGCTGCAGTCCAAGGCTATCGCTATAGACAACGACCTGCGCGGCACCTTGCGTAACTTCGGCCTCAAGGTCGGTGTTGTGGGAACAGTGAAGTTCGAAGCACGCATCAAGGAGCTGGTCGAGAATTTGCCCGACCTGGCCGAGTTGGTCGAACCGCTGCTGGTTGTCCGGCGAGTGCTACGCGAGCAGTTCGTCATCCAGCATCGCCGCTTACTGGCTATCGTTCGGGACGATGAGGTGTGCAGACGACTGATGACGGTGCCCGGGGTCGGCCCCGTGGTGTCGCTGACCTATCGAGCCACGGTCGACGTCCCCGCTCGCTTCCGAAAATCCAAGGCAGTCGGGGCGGTGTTTGGGCTGACGTGTGCCAAGCATCAATCGGGCGAGAGCGAACGCAGCGGAAAAATATCACGCTGCGGAGACGAGATGATGCGGGTCATGCTCTACGAAGCGGCCCAGAGCATGCTGCTGCATTCAAAGAAATGGTCCTGGCTCAAGGCCTGGGCGATGCAGATCGCCAGGCGCCGCGGGAAGAAAAAGGCGATCGTGGCGCTGGCGCGTCGGTTGGCCGTGATCATGCACCGCATCTGGGTTGACGGCACCGAGTTCCGCTGGACCCGGGAGGTCGCGGCAGCATGAGGGCCGTAGCTAACTAAATACGATAGGAGGAATCTCGAGTTCCACTAAGCCGTGGAAAGATGTCCCTCGCGGGACGATGGATGAGGTGAGTTCGTATGTCCGCTTGGACCTGCCGTTACACTGACGGTAAGGCCGCCACTTAGATTGTTCCGCCTCGTCCTCGAATCCCATAATGGAAGGGCCCTAGTGCCGATTCCGAAGAGAAGCGCGAGCCCGTGAGCGACATCGACACTGCAGTGGTGGATAGTCTGAAAGTGCTTGACCTCAAACGGCCGATTAGAGAAGCGGACATTCACCGGCTGGTTCTCGCCAGCTTCCTGGCGCACTAGTGTCTCAGTTTGAAATCTCATCGGCGGTCTTTTTATAGGAACCGCGCTTGCCCGGCCTGGGCTCGGCCTTTCCCGACAGCCGCGATCACCACGTGAAGCCCGCTACAATCCCTGGAACCTGAAGGGTTGTGCTTCCTTGAAGTTCGCGGTGGTGTCGCCGGAAAAGATGTTGGTCTGGTTTTCCCCGAGGTCGAGTTTCCTGACCTTGCCCGTGGCGGCGGAAAAATCGATCGCCTTGAGGTCGACCCAGAACGTATTCGGTGTCAGGACGGATTCGAAGAAGTACAGTTTGCGCTTGTGGTCAGCCACGGTTCGCCAGCGAGTCGAGGAGATATTGGGTTCGTTGGGCGTGGAAATCCCGTAAGGCACCGAGACGTTACGGATCACGCCGAAGACGCTTGCCAGCGTAATCGCGGGATTTTTTTCGTCCTTGGGGATGGCATTGATGTAGAACGAGGCGCGCGCAAACCGGTCAGACGCGCGATTGGTTCCCGGCAGCATCACGGTGCCGCCGATCTGTTGCCAGTATGCATTCAGGGCAAGCTGCTGATCGAAGGTCGGCGAGTTGGTCATAACCTGGTATTTGCGGTCGTGGTGGATGACCTGCTTGCCGCCGATATATTCGATGATGGCGCTGTCGCCTGTCGCATCGGAGATCGACAGATGCAGCGTCGCCAGGCGATCCAGTCCCGGCACCTTGTCGGTGACGATGGTGAAAGGTTCGCTGCGCAGTGCGTCAACCGCCTCCCGGACCGTCGCAAAGTTATCGAGGACGTATTGCGCCCAGGCTGCAATCGTGAGCCCGGGTTTGATGCCATCGAAGGAGGGATAGCCTGACTCGACCAGCCAGAGGACGTTTGCAGCCAACCCCGCCTCGTTCAGTCCGTCCGTGGTCGAATTATCATAGGCCGATGCAATCACGCTGCCGTATTTCGAGGTCCACTCGATCGAACGGGGGCCGGCTTCTCCGTTACGCGTCATGCCACGCGGGAAAATCCACAGGTTGGTCGCAATATCGACTTTCCAGTCCATCGAACGGGCCGTGATCACGTCCTGATCATGCCCGAGAAAGACAACGCGCGTGCAGGCGTCGGCACTCGCAACGGTCAAAGCGAGCAGGCCGGCGAGCGCCTGCGTGGCAAGCGAACGGCGGATGGATGTTTTGCAGATCGTCTGCATGGCAGGTCTCCTGTGATCCCATCGGTGGCTCGAGACTATAGAATAGGATTTCCGGCGCGAAGTTGTCATGGCTACTTCCGCAGTCTTGCAACGGCGGACGCGAGTGCAGGAAGTTGCGCAAATAGAAATGACTGCTGCATGTGGTGCTGATTGCCCCGCATGGGTGCCCTCTGTTACGGGGGGTAAATGCGATGTAGTTCGGCGGGATCGATCTGCCACTCGCCGTTCTCGTCCTTAGTAACTGAAATCTTTCCGGCCTTGATTTCACGCAGGATCGCGTTCTTGTTTCGGCCGACCGCCGCAGCGGCTGTTGCGATGGTGTGCATGGGGTGTTGTCTACCGTTTCAGTGAGCAGATACGGTGCAACCGCCCTGGTTAAAAAAACGTGTCTGGGG
>JADGNP010000643.1 GCA_017883425.1 Candidatus Sulfotelmatobacter sp.
TTGCGCAGGTCATCAAGGCAGACGCGGAAAAATGGGGAGCCGTCGGCAAGCGCCTCGGCGTCAAGCTCGATTGACGCGAGGTGGGCACTGAATCTTGTTAATCCGGGTCCTTGGTTCGAGCCCCGATCGGGGGCCCTGCAAGTCAGAGCGTGTCGAGTACGGAAACAGGGTAGTCTTCCCGTACGCGGACTTCAGCGTTTCTCTCGCGCCTCGTCCTTGATCGCTTTGCCGCCCTGCTCGATGTCTTGGCCTGCGCCCGCCATGGTGTTGCAACCGGCAATCGTGCCAAAGATGCTAACAAAGAAGAGTGCCGCCAGTAGCGACGCGAAAATTCGTTTGATCATGGTGAATCTCCTATAATGAAAATTTGGCGATATAGCTGACCTTCGCTCTGCCCGACAGCAGGGGTTAAAGCCCAGCGTGAGCTGAACCGAAACGTCGTTCGTCCGTTACTGCTGGTACTTACTGCTTGTCCTTGCCGACCTGGTTGCCGATGAGGCCGCCGACTGCTGCACCGCCGATAGTTCCGGCCGCGCTGCCCCCCGTAAGCACGTTACCCCCAACGGCGCCGACCCCAGCCCCAATCGCCGTGTCCCTTTGACGCGTCGTCATCTCGCCACAACCAACCAGGCCGAGCAACACTGCTGCGGCCACCGCACTCACTGCAAATCTTTGCATCGCTTTCATAGTAATATTCCTTTTTCAAACTCCAGCTATAAAACACTCACGCTTGGCGGGCTACTGCTTACGACTGACCGAAGCGCACCTTGGCTTCCTTGAAACAAGCGACCTGCTGACACTACCGCCGGACAGCCGGCCCATTTTGTTCCTCTCTTTGGCGTTCGATATTTCACGCATCAGGGGTTATTTTGATGACTTGTGCAGAGTTTCCTTAGTGCCGTCGCGAGCCACCAGAACGCGAACGCGACGGAATAGACGGCACCGGGTGAGACGCAGGCGCGGACCTGTGAGCATGCGGAGGTGGGTGGCCACCTCCACGGTCTGGACGATGGGCACCGTCGCGAAATGGCCCCACATAGTAGCCAGGTCCCCAGCCACCGTAGCCAGGTCCCCAGCCACCGTAGGCACCGTAGGGTTCATAGTAATCCAGCCCGATGCCCACACCGCCGTCATATCCGTATCCGCCACCATATACGGCGCAGCCAGGCGACAGGACCGTGAACAGCCCGATTACGAAGGCGATCGCTGACCAGCGTAAGAGTGAGATATTCACTTGGTCACCTTCTTGCTCTCAGCGTCCGGCCATTCAAACAGTCCGAAGCGTGCCCCCAGAGGGTCGGCGACGACCGCGACCTTGCCGCCATGGCGATCAACCCGCGGCTCGACCAGCACGCGGCCACCGAGCGCCACGAGCTTTGCAGTCATCTTGACCGCATCTTCGACGCGTACGTAATTGAGCCAGTGTGGATGCATATTGGGCCTATTCGCAGGCAGCGTATTCGCGCTCGCGCGAGCATAGTTGTCGGACGCGAGCATGAGATGTTGGGCGCCCTCATCAACAGGCAAATCGAAGACTTCGTAGTCGAATAGCGTCTGGTAGAAAGCAGCACCGGTGTCCAGATCGCTCGTGATTAGCGAGCTCCAAATCCATTCTCCGGGTGCGGCCAGGACGTCGGGCGGATCGCCACTACTGGAAGCGAGGACCGCAAAAATGGCCCCCTGCGGATCCGCGAAGACTGCTTCCCGGCCACGGTTAGGGATGCTGTGCGGCTCGAACAATACCTTCGCGCCATGTTGTAACGCAATCTGTTTTGCCGCGTCGACATCGCGCACGGCGATGAAGCTCAGCCACGCTGGCTGCCGATGCTCGCCCGCCGGTACATCCTTGTGAATCAGCCCTGCGACCGGACGACCGTCGAGGGATGCCTCGGCGTACTTTGTCCCACCGGCCTGAATATCCCGAAATGTCCAGCCAAACAATCCCGCATAGAACTGCTTGGCGGCGGCGAGGTCCGGCGTCACCAGTTCAACAAAGATCACTTTGCCGACGTGATGCTCTTGGCTGGCGGGCTCAACAAGCGCTGGCAGCTGGAGCGGTGAGGCGATGACCGGCGCCGCACTCGCAACGACGAGAAGCGCGGCGAGCAACCCTTGCCTAAAACAATGTCGGGCTCGATTGGGCTGTGTCCTTCGTGGCCTACTCTTATTTAGCGCGATTGAGTCAATTAGGTTCGAGGTGCGTTGCGGATGCATCGTGGTCTCCATGCTGTTGGCAGCCACCGCGATCTTTTGCTGTCGCTTTGCAGGGGAACAGCCTTGATCACTGCCGGAGCGGGAAGACGATTTAGCATCTAGCGTGCGCATGGTCGTCCTCCTTTGTGGCGTGGATTCAGGCTACCTCTGCCCAAGTTCGCCGATATGAGAATAATCAAGGGAACGGCCAATAAGGAAAGGCCCACCCTAGACCCGGCGATGATGCAAACCTATGCTTGACAAAGATACCCGTAAGCCTCGGTCGGCGAGCGCGTTCATCAATCTTCCGCGTTACGTACGCCGGCAGACAGACGACGGTATGCGCACGCTCTAGACTTATACGTGGAAGACAACGGGCAAGCGCGGTGTTCTTGCAGCGTGGCGATCTTCCGTCAACTTAGGGGACACAGAAATGAACTGGGATCAAATCGAAGGAAACTGGAAGCAATTCAAGGGCAATGTCAAACAGCAATGGGGCAAGCTCACCGATGACCAGCTCGATGTGATTGCAGGCAAGCGCGATAAACTCGCCGGCAAGATTCAGGAAGCGTATGGCATCTCCAAGGATGTAGCGGAGAAGCAGCTCACCGATTGGCAAAAGCGCCAGAAGGAAGTAGCTGCCGTGAAGAAGGAAATGGCTCACACCAAGTGAGGCAGCGTGGAAACGGACGCGATAGCGGGTGGCTCCGCCGTCGCGCCCTCCACTAATTCAGGAAATAGGGGAACGACCGTGAACAAGTTCAATATCAACGCGATTGCAATGGCGATCGGTCTCG
>JADGNP010000644.1 GCA_017883425.1 Candidatus Sulfotelmatobacter sp.
CCACGGGATGAATAGTCCACCGGTGGCTACTGTGACGCCTCGGTCCACTTGCAACACCCGGCCAAACCGCGCTCCCACGCATGAATGGGCGAAGATAGAAGCATGCGCTCCGCCGTTTCCTTCATCCATCCCCGCGACGAGATTTTACAGGCCATTCAACGCATCTACCGCTACCGCATGACCACTACCTCGGGCGGCAATCTCTCCATCCGCGAAGACAACGGCGATATCTGGATCACCCCCGCGCGCCTCGACAAAGGCAGCCTGCGCCGCGAGGACATCGTCAGAGTGCGCGCCGATGGCACGGTCGAGGGACCACATCGCCCGTCCTCCGAGCTGCCCTTCCATCAGGAGATCTACCGCACCCGCCGCGATATCCGCGGCATCGTGCACGCCCACCCGGTAGCGCTGGTGGCCTTCAGCCTGGTGCATCAGGTTCCCGATACGCACCTCTTCCACCAGACGCGCCTGGTCTCTGGCGAGGCCGGTTTCGCGCCCTATGAACTGCCCGGCTCGCTCGCCCTGGGGCGCAACGTCGCTCGGATCTTCGGACAGGGCTTCCATTGCGTCGTGCTGGAAAATCACGGCGCGGTCACCGGCGGCGCCAATTTGCAGGAGGCCTTCCGCCGCTTCGAGACGCTGGAATTCACCGCCAAAACCATCATCAAAGCGCGCATGTTGGGCGACGTGCGCTACCTCACCGACGACGAGATTGCCACGGCACGCGATTCCGCGCCCGAGTGGACCGCCTTCCCATACCACGAGCCCACCACGCACGAAAAGGAACTGCGCGCGCGCCTTGCCGAGTTCGTGCGCCGCGCCTACCGCCAGCGCCTCTTCATCAGCACGCAGGGCAGTTTCTCGGCGCGTGTGGATGGCGAGAGCTTCCTCATCACGCCCTACCGCCAGGACCGCGGCACCATGGATGTGCACGAGCTGGTGCTGGTGCGCAACGGCGAGTGCGAAGCCGGCGGCATCCCCAGCCGCGCCGCGCGCATCCATGAGGAGATCTACCGGCAGCACCCCGCCATCGGCGCCATCGTCAACGCCTACCCGGTGAACGCCACCGCGTTCAGCGTCACCGGCGTGCCGCTGGACAGCCGCACCATCCCGGAAAGCTACATCGTGATCCGCGAGGTCAGCCGCTTCCCCTACGGGTTGCAGTTCTCCGACGCCGAAGCGCTCGCCGCCGCGCTGTCGCCGCGCCGTCCCGCCGGGCTCCTAGAAAACGACGGCGTGCTGGTCACCGGCGGCGACATTCTGGAGGCTTTCGACCGTCTGGAAGTTCTGGAATCCACCGCCGAAGCCATCATCAATTGTCATACCCTGGGCACGCTCACGCCCATGCCGGAGGCCGTCACGCGCGAGCTGGATCGCGTGTTTTTGGGGGAATAGAGCGATCAACTCCTGCCCAGCAGGCGGCGCAGTCGATCGCGCCAGGAATAGCGCCAGATCGTGTGCCGGTTCATTCCCTGTAGCGCCCAGCCGTCCGGTCCATGTTCCGCCACACTGACCCGGCGGAAGAATGCGGTACGAACAATCACTTCCTCCAGCACCACGCATGAGTCCTTTTCCAGAAAACGAAACAGTTCGTAAACCGAGGGAATCTGGATGTCGTCCAACACCAGCCATCCTCCCAGCCGGATCCAGGGAAAGAGATACGCAAACTCGAGTTGCGGGAGCGGATACGCATGCGGCCCGTCCAGCAGCACCAGGTCCAACTCGCCTTCAAATTGGTACGCAGGCACGGTATCCCTGGTCTCACCCTCGACCAGGATCACGTTCTCCGATCGAAGATCGGTTTGTCTACGCAGCTCGGTGAGGGTCTGGTCTTTACCTTCTATCGCAAAAGCGATGTGCCGGTGGCTCGCGTGCGATAGCACGATCGTGCTGCCGCCGCATCCGGTTTCCGCGGAGGAGTGGAAGGGACCCCGTTTCAGGATGCCGGAGAGAGCGGCGGGGGCCATCGCATCCCACGCATGAAAACCGCTGGCACTCGCGATGAGGTTGGCATCATGCATCCATATTTGCTCCCCCCCATTATGCCGGAGGCCGGCGAACCCGGGGAGAGACATATATACTCGGGTGCGCGACTTGAAAGTGGTGAAACTGTTGGTTTCCTTTTTTGTGGCCAATATCCGAGCGTATGTAGTACGCTAGGATGGGAGGCTGCCCCGATGACGACCCCAGAGTCTCTGGAATTCCTGGAACAACAGCGCATCAACATTACCCATCAGATCGCCGCTCTCGGCGATCTGCGTTGTGGATCGATCACTTCCACCTCTGGCCGATGTGGCAAACCCAACTGCCATTGCCATCAGCCCAAGGATCCAGGCCACGGTCCCAATCTCCGCCTGACCTTCAAGATCAACGGCAAGACTGTTACTGAATCTCTGCCCGACCAACCCGCAACGCGAAAGGCCGAACGAGAAATCGCTGAATTCCGGAAACTGCAAGATCTGCATAAGGAACTGATCGAGGTCAACGCGCAGATCTGCCAACTGCGCCCGTCCGAACCGGATGTGCTTTCGCCAGAGGAAAAAAAACGGCGGAAGCGATCCAAAAGGAAGTCGCGCGCGAAGTAGACCAGTTGTTGCGCGTCATCTTTAGCGGTCGCCGTAAGTCGGGACACCTGGATCTAGAGGCCATTGAGATGGCGGTGCGCTCGACCATGCACCACGCCGGGGCAACCGCGCTGAGCGAACTCCTGCATTTTCCGGCGCCGGCCCCCGAGCAGCGCACCCTACCTTGTGCTTGCGGCCATCGCGCTCACTATCGGGAACTACGTACCAAGCCGGTTCTGACGGCGGTGGGCAAGGTGGCGGTATCGCGGCCCTACTATTTGTGCTCACATTGCCATACCGGCCAATTCCCCGCCGACGCCGAGTTGGACATCGAAAACGCCGACTTCTCTCCGGGAGTGCGCCGCATGCAAGCGATGGTGGGACAGGACGCCCCCTTCGATCATGGCCGCCAGCAAATGCAAC
>JADGNP010000645.1 GCA_017883425.1 Candidatus Sulfotelmatobacter sp.
CTGGTGCCGGGCGGCGTGTTCCTGGTCAACAGTCCCTTCGGAAAAGATGAAGTGTGGGACCACCTGACCCACGAGGTACAGTCGCAACTCATCGCCAAGCAGGCGAAGCTCTACGCCATCGACGCCTACAAGGTGGCGCAGGACGCCGGGATGGGTTCGCGGACGAACACCATCATGCAGGTATGCTTCTTCGCCATCTCGAAAGTTCTACCGCGCGACGAAGCCATCGAAGCGATTCGCGAGTCCATCCGCCACACCTATGGCCGCAAGGGTGAAGACGTGGTGCGGAAGAACATGCAGGCAGTTGATGCGACCTTGGCTCACCTGTTTGAGGTAAAGATCCCGGAGCACGTCAGCAGTAAAAGTGAAATCCCAGCCACTTTCCCCGGAGCTCCGAAGTTCGAGCACGATGTTCTGGGCACAATCTACGCTGGCCGCGGCGACGAACTTCCGGTGAGCGCTTTCTCCTGTGACGGCACTTTCCCCACGGGCACAGCGAAGTGGGAAAAGCGCAACCTGGCGCTGGAGATTCCGGCCTGGGATTCGAAGATCTGCATCCAGTGCGGCAAGTGTGCGATGGTTTGCCCGCACGCCGTGATCCGGATCAAGGTGTACGACAGCAAGGAATTGCAGGGTGCGCCGTCAACTTTCAAGTCGTGCGATGCACGCGACAAAGAGTGGGCCAGCATGAAATACACGATCCAGGTCGCTCCGGAAGATTGCACCGGATGCGGCATCTGCGTCGACGTCTGTCCCGTCAAGAACAAGAGCGAGGTACGACTGAAGGCCATCAACATGGTGCCGCAGCCTCCGCTGCGCGCGCCAGAAAGCGAGAACTGGGACTTTTTCCTGAAGATTCCGGAACTCGATCGCAGAAAGATCAAGGTCGGAACGATCCGCCAGCAGCAAGTGCAGGAACCGCTGTTCGAGTTCTCGGGCGCCTGCTCCGGTTGCGGCGAAACTCCTTATCTGAAACTGCTGTCACAACTGTTCGGTGACCGGGCGGTGGTAGCCAACGCGACCGGGTGCTCGTCGATCTACGGCGGCAACCTGCCGACCACGCCATGGGCGAAGAACGCCGCTGGCCGCGGGCCGGCATGGTCGAATTCCCTGTTCGAAGACAATGCTGAATTCGGCCTGGGCTTCCGTGTCTCCATCGACAAGCAGACCGAGTTTGCCCATGAGTTGCTGCGCCGAGTAGCGGGAACCGTGGGCGAAGAACTCGTCACGGCCATCCTCACCGCGAAGCAGAAGGACGAGGCTGATATCTACGAACAGCGTCAACGGGTTGACGTTCTGAAAGAAAAGCTGGCGAAGCTCAACTCGGCCGATGCGAGACAACTTCTTTCCGTCGTCGACATGCTGGTGAAGAAGAGCGTATGGATCGTCGGCGGCGACGGTTGGGCCTATGACATCGGCTACGGCGGCCTTGACCATGTGCTGGCCAGCGGGCGCAACGTGAACCTGCTGGTGCTCGACACCGAGGTTTACTCGAACACCGGTGGGCAGGCCTCGAAATCCACCCCACGCGGGGCCGTGGCGAAGTTTGCCGCGGGCGGCAAGCCGGGTCCGAAGAAAGACCTCGGGCTCATGGCCATGACCTACGGCAGCGTCTACGTGGCGAGCGTGGCCATGGGCGCCAAAGATGAGCACACCCTCAAGGCGTTTCTGGAAGCGGAAGCCTATGACGGGCCGAGCATCATCATTGCCTACTCACACTGCATCGCCCACGGCATCGACATGACCACGGCGATGTCCGACCAGAAGGTTGCGGTCGAATCGGGCCAGTGGCTGCTTTATCGCTACAACCCCGAGCGCGCCGCTGCCGGCGAAAATCCGCTGGCGCTGGATTCACGCGCTCCTACGCGCAAGGTCCAGGAGTACATGCTGCAGCAGACGCGCTTCAAAATGCTCACCAAGAGCAAACCGGAAGATGCGGATCGTCTGTGGAAGCTGGCGCAGCAGGACGTGGAACATCGCTATCGCATGTACGAATACATGGCCAGCCGCAAAACGGAAGCGCCAGCCGCTGCCAAGGACACCACGGAAAAGACCGCACCGGCCGCCGTGAAGCCGGTACCGACGGGAGCCGCGCGCTAGCCGCGCGAGGAGGAAGTGATGATCGATCTCAACACGACTTATCTTGGCCTGAAGCTGCGCTCGCCACTCGTGGTCTCGGCCTCGCCGCTCTCGCGCGATGTGGACGGAATATGCCGGCTGGAAGACGCTGGCGCTTCGGCCGTGGTGCTCTACTCGCTCTTCGAGGAGCAGTTGCGGCAGGAGGAAGCAGACCTTGATTATCACCTCGCCGCGGGCACGGAGAGTTTCGCCGAATCGCTTACCTACTTTCCGCAGGCGAGCGAATTTCTCACCGGGCCCGAGGGCTACCTGAATCACATCCGTAAGGCCAAGGCATCGGTGGGCATACCCATCATCGCCAGCCTCAACAGCTCAACCCTGGGCGGGTGGACCAAGTTCGCCGGCCAGATCGAACGCGCGGGCGCGGATGCCATCGAATGCAACGTCTACAACATCCCCACCGATCCGAAACTGACAGCAGCGGACATTGAGAAAACGTATTTCGACATCCTGCGGGCCGTGAAAGCGACCGTCACCATTCCAGTCGCGGTGAAGTTGAGCCCGTTCTTCAGCAACCTGTCGAATATGGCCCATCGCCTGGATGAAGCCGGGGCGGACGCACTGGTGCTCTTCAATCGCTTTTACCAGCCCGACATCGACCTGGAAGAACTGGAAATTCGGCCGAACGTGCTGTTGAGTACGCCGCAAGCCCTGCGCCTGCCGCTCACCTGGATCGGGATTCTGTATGGCCGGGTGAAGGCCGGTCTGGCGGCCACCGGCGGAGTGCACGGCGCCGAAGACGTAGTCAAACTGCTCATGGTCGGCGCCAATGTCACCATGCTGTGCTCGTCCCTGATGCGCCACGGCGTCAATCATCTGCGTCACGTCGAGCGCGAACTGCG
>JADGNP010000160.1 GCA_017883425.1 Candidatus Sulfotelmatobacter sp.
GTTTTCTCAGGCTCAGTGGGAATGATGCTGCTCGGATCGTCCGGGCCGCATCCGCAGGAATATCTGGAACGAGACGGGATGGTTGCCGTAGGCCAAATCGAGCACCGCCGGCTTCGAGTACAGCGTCACGTCCGCGCCCAGCCCCAGTTGCCACGCGCGGTTCTGCAGCAAGTCCCGCACCCCGCCAAACGTGTACGCCCCGATCCGGTAGGCAGGATGCACCGGCGCCTGCGGAAACAGTTCGTCCTTGTCGACCAGTTCCAGCCGTGAGAAAGCATAGTTTCGCTGCTGGAAATTCAGCGTAGATTCCAGCAGGTAGCTGTTCAAGGTTGTATCTGTCGGGATTTTGTGGACGCGCCCCCAGATCAGCGACGTCGCCCAGTTCCCAGCTGCCAGCGGCCGGTTATATTCCAGAGATGCGGTCTGCCGCCACTGGCTACCCGGTTCCAGCGCTTCGGGATGCTCCAAACGCCCAATGCTGTATTGCGCCGTCCAGTTGGAGGTGGGGGCGACGCTGGCCCGGGCCGACCAGGAGTCGAGCGCCCCAAGCTGGATGCTCCAGCGCTGCTCGTTGGGCTCGCGCCCATTGAAGGCGGAAGCCTCCAGCTTGACGCGGTCAATCACGAATCCGGTGGTGATGACGCCGAAGCTGGTGTGCGTCGAATCCTGCAAATGATGGCTCAAGGGAGCCAGTGGCAGTTCAGAAACCGAAGCGCGATGGATATAGGTCACCGGGCCGAGCGCAGGCTCGGCCGAAGGGCCGCCGTAAAACTCCCATGAAAGCGTTTTCGTCAGAGGCAGTGTGTAGAGCAGCGATAGTTCGGCAAATACATTGTGCGGATGCTGATGATCGACAAGTTGTTCTCCGTGATAGGTCTCCCCTGTCTGGAAGAGTTCAGGGAATCCAGGGTGCGGCGACGTGAGCGACTCGGCAGAAAACATCTGCCGGAACAGGATGGTGCCCGCGCCCAGCTTGTGCTGTTCCATCAGCATGCCCCAGTTGACTGACTCAGCCTTGCCCGCGCCGCGCGGGCCGCCTTGCTGGTTGTAATCCACGAAGATGGCGCCGTGAGCCATCAGCTCCCAGCCGCCGCGCATCCACATCCACTCGTGTGCCGGCACGGAAGCCGGTTGCCATGCGGTCCCTGACCCTTCATGGGGAGAGGGCAGTTGCAATGCCTTCTGCTCCTCCATGGGCATGTGCATTCCCGCCATGGATGTGTCTTGCTGCGACGATGCCTCACTTTCTGCATGCGCATGCGGCGGAGGGGGAGCGATCTCCTGCGCCGAAGCCGGCGCCAGCGACAGCGCGAACAGAAAAAGTGCGCCAGCAAGCGTAGTTCTCACAAGAACCCCATTGCGAGTCGTCGTCAAGTTTCGTGGTAGCTCCATCTGAAACCATAAACCACGAAGGACACGAAGGCACACGAAGGAAATTCTTGCCAGGAAGCCCTTCGTGAACCTTCGTGCCCTTCGTGGTCTATGCTTTTTCTAGATTCGCAGCGGACCTGCGCCCGTTAGGTCCCGGTAATTCGGATGCGGAGTTCTTCGGGAAGCCGTTGTCGGATTTCCTCCGGCAAGCGGTCGTGGACGCGCCGCGCGCCCTCTTTGGCTGCGTCGAGAACCGTCACCGGGGCCGGTGTGGCCACGGCCACGCCCAGCCAGATCAGCGCAGAGAGACCGAATCCCGCGAGCGCAGCGATTTCCAGCCAGAAGGCATGCCGCGGACCGAGATGCCAGATCACCCCAAACGCCAGCAGGAAGACTCCCGCAGAAATCGAGGCCAGCGCGATCAGTCCTACATCGATTATTCGATGGATTTGTTGGCGGCTGCGGCAGTGTTCACACTCGGTGAAATGGCTCTCGTAGTCGCCACGCATCTCCGGCGCCAGGCCGGAAATGTCATACCGCCAGCCCGCCAGAATCTTGCCAACGATTGGATCAACGCACTGCTGACTCATGGGGTAAGACAAAACTCCAAAGACAGCCCCGCTTACAGGCGAATCGGCTCTATCGCCTCGGTCTGCGACGCCAGGAGCACGCGGTTCTGAAACAGGCCGCCCCGCGTGGCCAGCGCTTTTTCTGCTTCTCTCCGGGCTATTTCTGGATGATTGTTCTGCTCTGAGAGATGCGCCAGCACGACAAACGTTGCACTATTATCATAGTCGTTCGTGAAGAAATCGGCGAGAGCCAGGTTCGAAAGGTGCCCCACCCGGCTCATCACCCGCTGCTTCACCGACCACGGATACGGCCCCACCCGCAGCATCTCCAGATCGTGGTTCGACTCCATCACGAGCACATCGCAGCCCCGCAGGTGATCGCGCACGCTGACCGGCAAATACCCCAGATCGGTGGCGACCCCGACCTTGATGCCTTCCGCGCGAAACGTAAATCCCACCGGGTCGGCCGCATCGTGCGGAATGGTGAAGGGCCTCACCTCAATGTCGCCGACTTGAAATCGATGGCCGGACTCGAACGGCTCGAACTTTTCCAGTTGCGGCCGCTCCCCTTTTTCATTGCGTATGGCCCGTGCCCACGCCTGGTGCGTCGCACCGGTCATGAATACTGGGATGCGGAGCTTCTTGGCCAGCGTTGCCAGTCCGTAGACGTGATCCGAATGCTCGTGCGTGATGAGAATCGCCGAGAGCGAATGCGGATCCTCGCCCAGCGTCTTCAGGCGCTTGAACGTCTCACGACATGAAATGCCGGCATCGACCAGAATCTTGGTGCACGCGCTGGCCACCACCGCGCAATTGCCGCGGCTGCCGCTGGCCAGCATGGACACACTTACACCCATGATCGCAGCATACGCGCCTGCCCTGTGGATCGGGAGTAACTTTCTGGTTAGCCGATACCTAAGAGCAGACCGCAAGAGCGATCCATGTGGCGACAGCCGCCTCGGCTGTCCAAGCCAGGGCGAAGCCCGGCGCTATCAAGGCGACCTCAGTGCGCTCCAGTTCAAACCACCGAACGCGGCTCCTCATTCCGTCGACCTGCCCTCATCCCTAGCCCGATGCCGCCTGTCTACTTTCCCTGCCTCAGGTTGTCAATCACCCCGCGCATCAGCGAGCCGCCGTACGCGCCCGCAATGCCGGGAAGAAAGGCAAGGAACGATCCATAGACCTGCGCACGCGTGGGCTTGACGGTTTGAATCACGTAAGCAGCGAGTTCAGTGAGGGGAATGAACATGCCGACCACCACCACCCAGCGCCACGGCCAGCGCGGCCGCAACAGGCCCAGCAGCATGCACGCGGCCAGCACCAGCAGCGCCGTGAACAGCAGATCGTCGATGGCTACGTCGGCCCAGCCCGTCCCGATGCCGCACAGCGCGGCCAGCAGGTAGAACCACGCGTCGTCTCCAGTGCTGGAACCTGCCTCAGGTGTTTTCATTCAACAATCAGCAATCAAAAATCAACAATCATCAATATGTGTAGAACCCTCTCCCGCTCTTCCGCCCCAGCCAGCCGGCATCGACCATCTTGATCAGCAGCGGACACGGCCGGTATTTGGGATCACCCAGGCCGTTTTGCAATACGCGCATAATGTCGAGGCAAACGTCGAGGCCGATGAAGTCGGCCAGCGTCAGCGGCCCCATGGGATGCGCCATCCCCAGCTTGAACACCTCGTCGACTGCCTCGGCCGTGGCGACGCCTTCCATCACCGCATACATCGCCTCATTCAGCAGCGGCATCAGCACGCGGTTGGAAACGAAGCCGGGGGCGTCATTCACTTCCACCGGCGTCTTTTCCAGCTTCACCGACAGGTCGCGCACGCTGGTGAACGTTTCCTGCGAGGTGGCCAGGCCGCGAATGACTTCGACCAGCTTCATCACCGGCACCGGGTTGAAAAAGTGCATGCCGATGACCTTCTCCGGCCGTTTGGTCAGAGCCGCCAGCTTGGTGATGGAAATGGAGGACGTATTCGACGCCAGAATGATTTCAGGCCGCGTCAGGCGGTCGAGGTCGCGAAAGATTTCCGTCTTGATTTCGAATTTCTCGGTCGCAGCCTCAATTACGAGGTCGCAATCGGAAAGTTGGCTGCGGTCGGTGACCGGCCGAATGCGGCTCAGAGCGCCAGCCTTGGCCTCCGCGGTGATCTTGTTTCTCGCGACTTCGCGCTCCAGGTTCTTGCCCACCGTGTCGAGCGCGCGCTCCAGAAAACGCTGTTCCACATCGCACAGCACGACGTCGTATCCACTGCGCGCGAACACATGCGCAATGCCGTTGCCCATGGTGCCCGCGCCCACGACGCCTACTCGTTGAATCTCCATAACCTTCGCCTCTGGGAAAACGTTCGAGTCTACCACCCGGCCTATACCGATGCCGAAATATCCATGTGGGGACAGCCGCCCTCGGCTGTCCGTCGAGCGCAGCTCGACCGCCCTCTCGGCAATACCGGACAAACTGAGATATTGCCGGAGGCTCCCAGCCATTTCCGGTTGCCCGGCGTATCATGAAGGGTTTTCGTTCTTCGGGAACTCTCCCGTGAATGGACTTGCCCTCATGCCAGTCAAAACCATCATCGAGCCATTCCGCATCAAGAGCGTCGAACCGATCCGCTGGACCACCCGCAGACAGCGCGAGCAACGGCTCGAGGCCGCCTACTACAACCTTTTTCTACTGCCCGCCGACGATGTCCTGATTGACCTGCTCACCGATTCCGGCACCGGCGCCATGTCCACCCACCAGTGGGCGGCGATCATGGAAGGCGACGAAAGCTACGCCGGCAGCCGCAGCTTCGACCGCTTCAAGAATTCCGTCCAGGATATCTTCGGCTACAAGCACGTCATTCCCACGCACCAGGGACGCGCCGCCGAGCGCATCCTGTTTGGCGTGGCCTGCAAGAAGGGCGACGTTGTCCCGAACAACACTCACTTCGACACCACGCGCGCGAATGTAGAATTCGTCGGCGCCGAAGCCGTCGATCTGGTCATCGCCGAAGGCCACCAGCCCGCCCTGTTACATCCCTTCAAAGGCAACATGGACGTGCCCGCGCTCGAAGCTCTGATTCAGCGCGTAGGCCGAGAACGCATTCCGCTCGTCATGCTCACCGTCACTAACAACTCCGGCGGAGGCCAGCCGGTGTCGATGGAGAACGTCCGCCAGGTGAGCGCGGTGTGCAAGCGCCACCGCATCCCGCTCTACTTCGACGCCTGCCGCTTCGCCGAGAACGCCTGGTTCATCAGACTGCGCGAAAAAGGATACGAATCCAAAACGCCGAAGCAGATCGCGCAGGAAATGTTCCGCCTCGGCGATGGATGCACCATGTCGGCCAAGAAAGACGGCATGGCCAACATCGGCGGCTTCCTTTGCACCAACGACGATCTGCTGGCCCAGCAGGAAAAAGATCTCTTGATTCTCACCGAGGGATATCCCACCTACGGCGGTCTCGCCGGCCGCGATCTCGAAGCCATTGCGGTTGGCGTACAAGAGGCCCTCGAAGAAGACTACCTCCGTTACCGCATCGCCTCGACCGCCTATCTGGGCAATCACATCGCGTCCCAGGGAGTGCCCATCGTCCAGCCCCCCGGCGGCCACGCCATCTATCTCGACGCCCGCGCGTTCTTGCCGCACATCCCCGCCGACCAATTTCCGGGCGTAGCTCTGGCCGCCGAACTCTACCTCGAAGGCGGAATCCGCTCCGTCGAAATCGGCACTCTGATGTTCGCCGCCGCCGCACAGATGGACCTGGTCCGCCTCGCCATCCCCCGCCGCGTCTACACCCAAAGCCACATCGACTATGTAGTCGAGGTAATTCTGGAAGTCTGGAAGCACCGCGAGACCATCCCCGGCATGCGCCTGACCTACGAGGCGCCGTTCTTACGTCACTTCACCGCGCACCTGGAGCCTGTGAAAGTAGGAGTGGTCACACGCTCGTGAGTTGTGCACGACGATGAAGGAGCTGAGGGCCCCATCCACCCTCAAGATTTCTTCGGGCGCCGTCGGCTGGGTCACCCGCCATTTGGTCGCCGGGACAGAGAACCTGCCTCCCGGCTCCCTCACTTTTCCCCGGACACTTCACGCACATGCGCTCGGAAGGCCGCGAATTCACGGCGCGGCGGAGCGGACCATCGGGTCAGCACTCCGAATACTCGAAATTCCCACAGCGGGAAGCGCGGCTATTCCGAAGGACGGTTTTCGTTGACTCTCCGGGCTGGCGTGTGAAACTGGAAGGCGGGACGCTCTGACAATTTGCTAGAGCGGAGGACACCCACGAAGTACGCATTGATCATCGCAGGCATTATCGCGGTCGTCGCTGTCGGCTTTATCGCGATGTTTCCGCCAGACCCGGAGAAAGTGAAAGCCGCGCACGACGAAGTACGCAGAGCCGAAATGGAGTCCCAAGCTGAGAGCGAAATGCGCTTGGATCGGGACAAGCTGGAACTCTGGGTTCTGCGGTATGGAGACACGACTGCGGCCAAGATGTACCAATGCAGACACGACCCTCCAAAGCGGCCAGCGAATCAAGAATGGTGTCGGCAGATGTTCGCTCGGGATGCTAAAGCTGACGCGGACTATGAGGCGAAAGAGAAGCGCGAACGCGCCAACTGGTAGAAGCCAAGCGAAAGAGGCAGCGAAGCTCCGAAGGAGCCGCGAAGCGGCGCAAGAATGCAGCCCACGGCGCGAGCCGTGGGTAAGCAAAGCGAATTAGCAGCAAGCTCCGAAGGAGCGAAAGAAACTTGTCTCACACCGCTGGCAATCTCGTCCTTCACCTGATCTTCAGCACCAAGGGCCGCCAGCCCCTCATCACCCCCGAAATCCGTGCCGATCCTTTCGCCTGCCTCGGGGGCATCGTTCGCGAGATGCACGGCACCGCGCTCATCATCAACGGCACGGCCGATCCCGTTCACATGCTGTTCCGCATTCGTGCCGCTGTTATTCGATGGCTATTTCAGCCGCCGTGCCCAGTATTCCGGTCGCCTGCTGCCGTGGGCGACGGCCCAGATTATGATTAGGGATGCTTGCTCCGAGTAAATGATGGAAAAAGGAAATCGCCAAAGCAGGAACCGTCTGGTGTCGTTCTTGCTGGCGGCCAGCGATCCGGGGCTTCACGGATTGTATTGGCGGCTCGATGCAGTTCTTCGATGAAATCCAAGGCGGCTTTGGGGCTACGATTCTGATACCAGGCAACCGCGCTCCTAACATCCGCGCTTGCGCCCTCGTGATACTCAACAGGCTTAGCGTTCATTCACCATTGCCAGGAGTTCGCGATGCAGTTGTTCCCAAGGGACGGTCACGGCCTTGCCAGCTTTCAGGTCTTCGATTCGCCGCGCCACCTCCTCGTCCCATGCCTCTTGGACAGACTGATTCGTCGCGTCAAGACTATCGAGCAGCGTGTTCGCCAAGGCAGCTCGTTCGCCCACAGGGAGCGCGAGCGCCCGCTTCAACAGATCGGAAACCTCTGGACTCATTGCCTCATTCTTCTGTCCCAAGTGTGCCATAACTGCGCCGCACTTCGATCCACAATGTGTGTGGGATAGCTTCTTTCGCCCCTTCGGCCGGGTGCCCCATTTCTCGCGCGTCTTTTGCGCGAGAAGTGGGGAATTTTCGCGGGCCCCCACGGAGAGGCTGCGCCACCCGCAACCGCCCTTCTTTTTTCCACAGCCCCCAACGCGTTTTCTGTGACGAACAACCTTTACCGAGAAATGAGAAGAGAACAGAATTGGGAATATGCGCGAACGATCTTCCAACCAGTCCGGCCCCATCCTGAGACTGCACGACTCGAAAACAGAATCTAAGTCCTTATTCCGCAATATTTTACCTGTAAGTCCTTTCGCCTCAAGATTTTGGCCGAATCACCCCCTATCCAAAACCAGCAAGTCCTTTAAAACCAGTATTTTGGCGGAAAGAGCAGAAAAAATATAGATCCGATATCCCCGAGTTGCGCCATGCTGATGTTTAGTCGAACTGAGACCGCAGCCCGCTTTCGCGGGTCTCACTCACGTCCGTTCTCGACTTCCCTCGGGGTGTAAAATATCGAGGCAATCCTAATCCCCAACCTCTCAGCTTCGAAAGGATTCCCCCATGGCAACGCTAGAAGCCCCCGTCCGGCCGCGCACAAGCCTGCATCAGGGCCCATTTGTCACCGAGCCCTTTTTTGATTTCCGCAACGAAGAGAACGCGCGCCGCATGCGCGCCGCCATCGCCAAGGTTCGTGGCCAGTTGGGTCGCGAGTATGACCTCATCATCGGCGGTAAGCGCGTCAAGACCACCGACAAGATCAAGTCGCTGAACCCGTCGCAGCCTTCTCAGATTGTCGGCATCCATCAGAAGGCGGGCAAAGACCACGTCGAGCCAGCCATGAAGGCCGCGCTCGCAGCCTTCCAATCCTGGAGCCGCACCACGGTCGAAGAGCGCGCCAGCCTGCTGTTCCGCGTCGGCGATCTGCTGCGCCAGCGCAAGATGGAATACATGGCCTGGCTGGTCTTCGAAGTCAGCAAGAACTGGGCTGAGGCCGACGCCGACATTTCCGAGACCATCGATTTCTGCGAGTTCTACGCGCGCGAAGCCCTGCGCTTCGCCAAGGCGCAGACTCCCATCCAGTTGCCCGGCGAGCGCGATACGCTGATGTACATTCCGCTCGGCGTCGGCGCCGTCATACCGCCGTGGAATTTCCCCTGCGCGATCATGGCCGGGATGACCTTGGCCTCGATCGTCAGCGGCAACACCGTCATCCTGAAGCCGTCGAGCGACTCGCCCACCATTGCCGCGAAATTTGTCGAACTGCTCGAAGAGGCCGGCATGCCCGAGGGCGTGGTGAATTTCTGTCCCGGCGCCGGAGCCAGTTTCGGCGATGCCGTCGTGGCGCATCCCAAGACGCGTTACATTTCCTTCACCGGTTCCCGCGAAGTCGGCCTGCACATCAACAAGACGGCTGCAACGCAGGCTCCCGGCCAGGTCTGGGTCAAGCGCACCATTCTTGAGATGGGCGGCAAAGACGCCATCATCGTCGATGCTGATGCTGACGTCGATTCCGCCGTCGAAGGCATCGCGCAAGCCGCATTCGGCTTCCAGGGACAGAAGTGCTCGGCCTGCTCGCGCGCCATCGTCGACGAGCGCGTCTACGACAAGTTCCTCGAGCAACTCAAAGCCCGGGTCGAGAAGATCCAGATTGGCGATCCCGCCGAGAACGCCAACATGGGCGCGGTCATCAACGAAGGCTCGATGAAGACGATCCTCGCATACATCGAGCAGGGCAAGAAGGACGGACGCGTCATCACCGGCGGCGAACGCGCCACCGAAGCCGGCGAAGGCTACTTCATTCGTCCGACAGTGATTGCGGACATTCCGGCAAAATCGAAACTCGAGCAGGAAGAAGTCTTCGGCCCCGTGCTGGTCGTGATCAAGGCCCACGGCTTCGACCACGCGCTCGAAATCGCCAACGACACCGAGTTCGGCCTGACCGGCGCCATCTACACCAAGTCGCGCGATAAGATCGACCGCGCCATCCACGAGTTCCACGTCGGCAACCTGTACATCAACCGCAAGTGCACGGGAGCGATGGTCGGCGCGCACCCCTTCGGCGGCTTCAACATGTCGGGCACAGATTCCAAGTCCGGTGGCCCGGACTACCTGTATCTGTTCACGCAGGCGAAGGTGGTGGGAGAGAAGATCGGTTAGGAACTGTAGCGCCGGCATCTTGCCGGCTGTCGCGGGAGCCAGCCCTGAGCTTGCCGAAGGGGCATCTTGCCCTCGCAGTGGCGGCGAGACGCCGCCACGACAGCCGCCGGGACGGCGGCGCTACGAAGAGATCGGCAACGGATTCCGCTCCACAAACTGCCGCTGGTGCCAGTGCGGATAAATCGGAGTGACTTCGCTGGCGCGGTCGAGTTTGTCGACTTGTTCCGGCGAAAGATTCCATCCCCCCGCATTCAGGTTCTGGCGCAACTGTTCTTCATTGCGCGCGCCAACAATCACGGTTGAAACCGTGGGCCGTTGCAGCAGCCAGTTGAGCGCCACCTGCGGCACGCTCTTTTCGCACTCTTTGGCAACTTCATCCAGCGCGTCGACCACTTTGTAGAGATGCTCGGCTGGAACCGGCGGGCCCTGTTCCGATGTCTTATGCAGCCGGCTCTCTGCCGGCATGGGCTGGCCGCGCCGGATCTTGCCCGTGAGCCGGCCCCATCCCAGTGGACTCCAAATCAAGGCTCCAACTCCCTGATCGAGTCCCAGCGGC
>JADGNP010000161.1 GCA_017883425.1 Candidatus Sulfotelmatobacter sp.
TGGTACTCCTCCACGGGCGGGAGGAGGGCCAGGGCGGCGAGTAGCACCAGCCACAGGACATCCATCCAGTTCATCTTGGGACGCTTGGTCTCGGTCATTTGCTGCACTCTGCTAAACAGTTTTCTGAAAGACTCATTTCCTTGCCCATGTCGGCCCGCAGCGGCTGAAGCCGACCACCAATTCCGGGCTTACGGCATCGCTGAAGCGATGCCCTGATACGAATCGTGAATTCTCACAGCAAAACTGCAAAACGCTCTCACAAAAAACAACGCCGGGAGAGGTCGCGCTTCTCCCGGCGTTGCCGTTATCGGTTGTCTGGTCCGCAAGCGCATCTCATGCGAACCTATCACATCGCAAGGAAGCCGTCAGCGTCAACGACCCTTGGGCTTGTCCTGCTTATCCTGCTTCGGCGGGGAGGGCCGCGACGGTTCCCTCTGTGCCGGCGGAGGAGCCGGACGCTCCTGGTGCCATTGATTGAACTTCTGCTCCTGCTGCCGCTCCTGTTGCGGGCTGCGCTCCTGCACGGGCGGCGCGGACCGCACCAACGGATGCGTTTCTTGCGGAGCCGGCCTCACTTGCTCCGGTTGGGGTGCCCGGAAGTCGCGGTTGGCAGGCTGGGAATTGCGATTCTCCTGCGGCTGCACATTCCGGTTCTCCGGCTGTTGCATATTCCGGTTCTCCGGCGGCGGCACGGTCCGGTTTTCGGGCTGGTGCACATTCCGGTTGTCAGGCTGAGCAGTTCCCTGCTGCTCATAGGTCCGCGGCTGCGCCGGCGGCATTTGCCGGAGCTGATGGTTGCCGCTGTTCGGCGGAGTGAAGGGCTTGAAGCCGTCCTGTGATTGCTGCTGCCGGCCGCCTTGATTCATTTGTGCGGGCTGGGCCGGACCCACGGGACGAACGAGCGTTTGTTCGTTCAAGCGTCCGCCCGCTTGTGCCTGCCGCTGGTCGATCGAGCGCTGAGGCGCAGGAGGCGTCCTGACGGCAACCACCGGACGGCTGATGACTGCTGCCGGTGGCCGCATGGACACAGGCCGTCCCGCGCCAACTACGCTGGTGCGGATCGGTTCCGCGTGCGCGATGTGGCTCACCGGCGCAGCGGCAAGTTCCCGCTGGTCAACTCTCATCACGTTCCCTGCCACTGGCCGGGCGTTGACAAACGTCTCGTGCGAGACGACGGTTACGCCGTTGTTTACATGCTGGTTCACGTACGTGATGTTATTGACGTTCGTGGTCCGGTTGACGACCACCGTGTTGTAGACATTCGTCACCTTCGTGATATTCACCGTCGTGTTGGTGATGTTCACGTTGTTCACGTACCTGCGGCTCACATGGTATCCGGGGATGAAGACTTCTCCCGGAGCGAGCGGGAACCATCCCACGCCAACGCCTGCGGAGAAGTGGAAGCCGGGACCGCCGCCCACGAACGCTACCAGAGCGGGAGCCCAGACAGGACGGACTACGACTGGTCCTGGCACCCAGAACCATCCGCCGTTCACCGACGCCCAGCGGCCATAGTGAAAGGGAGCGAATCCCCACGGCTCGTCTTCGACCCAGGTCCAGCCCCAGGGGCCGACATAGACCCAGTGACCGAAGCGATAGGGAGCCCAGCCCACGACGACGGCGCGCGGCCGCCAACAGGGACCGTAGCCGGCGACGTAGCTCCAGTCGCCGTATTCGTCGAGATCTTCATAGCCGGTCATTTCGCGCGAAACATAATTGGCGGAATCGGCGTGATCTTCGCGATCGTCGCGCTCCGAGGCCCAGTCATCGAAACCATCGCGATTGGGGATCTGGCCGAGATCGTAATCGAGGTGCTGCTCGTTGCCGGTAAAGGTGGCGGACTGACCGGCGACCACGTTGTAGGAGAAGCCTCCGCCCGTAACCCGGCCGCGGCCCTGCCAGACGTTGGTGACGGTCTGACTGCCGTCCTCGCTCACGTCCACGCGGTACTCGCCGGGCTGCAACAGGCTGAAGGCGATGTTGGGCGTGTCGACTTCGTAGGAATCGTCATCATCGAGATGCCGCACGCGCAGAATGATGGAACCTTGTGCGAGACGGATCTGCGTGGTGTGGTCGTCGAGCGCGAGGAAAGTGATTCCGGTCTTCGCGCCGAGGCGGATCGCGGCCGAACCAACGTGAACTTCGGCGCGGGAATTCTCGTCCGCCCACAGGTCATCGCCGGTCACCATCGGTCGATTGGGAACCGCGGAGACCCAGTCATCTTCGCCGGCCGGGCGAAATGAGACCGAGCCCTGGGAGAAGTTGAGGCGGGCTACGCGGCCCGGAGGATCCTGACTTTGATCCTGGTCCTGCCCCTGATCTTGATCCTGAACCTGCGCATCATCCTGTGCTCTTGCGGTGGTGGAGAGTTGCAGCACAAATGCAAAGCTCGCCAGTAGAACCATCCAGGCCCACAACTTGCGTGTTTTCATATGTTCGCCCCGACGGAACTGAAATCCGTTGTGTTGATTTCACCGACATGCCTGTAAACCCAATAGAGACGGTTTAGTTTCTCGGGAGCGGAAAGTGCTTGGCGGTGGCGGACTTGCGGAAAAACAAGCCGGGGTAGTTGGACTCTGCAGCTGGGGTGTCCTGGACAACTTTAAAGAATTTAACCGCTGAGAACGCTAAGAATGCCGCTGAGGACGCGAAGAAGAACGGGAAAACCAAGATGGTCAGAAAACGCGCGCATCTCGGTCAGCAGGGTGACTGGCGCCGCCGGCCGAGACGTAGCGGAACTACGTCTCTACGAATGACTTTCCGGCGGCGGATTGGCAGTCAGTTTTTCAGCTTGGGACGCTGGCAGGCATCCACGATCTTTTTGGGATCGATGGCGTCTTTGTCCACTTGCTCTTCCATGATCTTTCCATCTTTGCCGATCAGGAAGTTCACGCGGCGCGGGGCCTGGTATTCGTCTTTGTAGATGCCGTACTCGTGGGTCACTTTTCCACCCCAATCGCTCAGCAGGGGAAAGGTCACTCCGATTTGGTCGGCGAAGGCTTTGTTGGCGAAGGCACTATCCATGCTCACACCCAGGACCTGGGTGTCGGTTGCTTCCAGCGCTTTCAGGTTCTGCTGGAAGTTTTTCATTTGCTGCGTTCAACCACCGGTAAAGGCGAAGATGTAGAACGCCAGAACGACGTTCTTCTTGCCGCGGTAGTCGCTCAACTTCACGTCTTTGAGGTCGTTGCCGTCAAAGTGTTTCAGTGTGAAATCCGGCGCCATGTCGCCGACTTTCGGCATGCCAGAATCCTCCTTCTTGCTTTGTGCGAACAATCCGGCGGTCATCACCAGCAACAACCCGGCCGCTAGAGCCCCGAAGCGTCTTTTATGCATTGAACTCCTCCACTGGAGTGATGGCCCAGCATACCCTGCCTTGGCCGTGCCGTAAACCGGAAGTACCGAAAAGGTGTGACCGTACGCATTGCCCAAACCACTGGCAAAACAGTACAGTTCTGTTCGGAGCCGGTTGCACAGAGGCATAGCGTGGACTCTACGATCAGGGATCCCAAAGACGCAATGAGCATTGCCACTCTGAACGACATTTTCTTCGCCGCGGTCGAACGCAATCTTGACCGCATCATGCTGTACCGCGATGCCGGGAAGTGGCTGCCGATTACGTCCCGCGAGTTTGGCCGAAGCGTCGCCCGGACCGCGCGCACGCTGCATGCCTGGGGCGTTCGAGCGGGGGATCGCGTCGCCATCCTCAGCGAAAATCGGCCGGAGTGGCCCACGGCAGATATGGCCAGCCTGCTGCTGGGGGCCGTAACTGTCCCGCTCTACACCACGCTGACGGCGGAGCAGACCGCGTTTATGCTGAACGACTCGGGCTGCCGGACCATCTTCCTGTCGTCGGACCAGCAACTGCACAAGATCCTAGCGATCCTGCACCAAACGCAGATCGACAAAATCGTGGTCATGGATGCGTTGGAGTTCAACGGGGATCTGGCGCCGTTCGCGGGCAAGTGCGTAACCATGAACCAGATTACGCTGCAGGGTCCGGAGAACCTGGGCGCGGAGATCGAAGGCAGGGCGCGCTCCATCGGTCCCGACGATCTGGCCACCATCGTCTACACCTCCGGAACGACCGGCATTTCGAAAGGGGCGATGCTGACGCACGGCAATATCGCCTCAAATATCCAGTGCTCGCTGCTCGGGTTCAACCTGCGGCCCGGTTTGATCAGCATCTCGTTTCTGCCGTTGTGCCACATCACCGCGCGTCACGTGGATTTTTCCATGCTGTATCACGGTGTGACGCTGGCCTATTGTCCATTTCTGGACCGGCTGCCGGCGAGCCTGTTGGAGGTGCAGCCGTCCACTTTTGTGGCCGTGCCCCGGGTGTACGAAAAAATCTATGCGCAGGCGGAGCAGAAAGCCAAGGGTCTGCCCCAGCGCGCCATTTTCGATTGGGCGGTT
Source organism: Candidatus Sulfotelmatobacter sp. (assembly GCA_017883425.1). GTDB lineage: Bacteria > Acidobacteriota > Terriglobia > Terriglobales > Acidobacteriaceae > Sulfotelmatobacter. The sequence continues at coordinate 4,417 of JADGNP010000161.1, forward strand.
TCCGTGGGACGCAGCCATCAGGCGGAGATTCTTGCGGGAAAGACCCCCACGTCGCGTAGTTGGAGGCTGGCCAACAAACTGGTCTTCTCTAAAATTCGCCAAGGCATGGGGGGGCGGGTCGAGACGTTCATCTCTGGCGGAGCGCCGCTGGGGCGCGAGCTGGCGGAGTGGTATGCGACGGTTGGCATTCGGATTCATGAAGGTTACGGACTCACGGAAACGTCGCCGGTGATCGCGGTGAATACGCCGGTGAATCACCGCATCGGAACCGTGGGCAAGATTCTGCCGAATCTGGAAGTTCGCATCGCGGAAGATGGAGAAATCCTGGTGCGTGGACCGTCGGTTTTCAAAGGCTACTGGAACCGGCCGGAGGAGACGAAGGCGGCTTTAGTCGATGGCTGGTTCAAGACCGGGGACATCGGCAACATTGACGCGGATGGATATCTTTCGGTCACGGATCGCAAGAAGGATCTGATCAAGACGTCGGGCGGCAAATATATCGCGCCGCAGCCGATCGAGAATTCGCTCAAGCTCAATCCTTTGGTGGGAATCGCGGCCCTTCTCGGCGACCGGCGCAAATTTCCCGCGGTCCTGGTGTCTCCCAACTTTGTTCCGCTGGAAGAGTGGGCGCGGGAGAACAACATTCCGTTTACCTCGCGGGCGGAACTGGTCGCCAATGCGAAGGTTCAAGCGCTCTATGAAGGGATCGTCGAGGGCATCAACGGAAACTTGGCGCGCTTCGAAAAGCTGAAGCGGGTGCTGCTGGTGGCGGACGAATTTACCGCCGAGAACGGCTCCATGACGCCGACGATGAAACTCCGCCGCCGCGTGATCGAAGAGCGCTACCGCCGGCAGATCGACGAGCTGTACGCGCAGGCGGAAGTGCCGGTGGTGCCGTAGCGCATCGGCACAGCCGCCTCACGTGGCAGCTAAACAATCACGTAAAGCACACTGGGTTCCGAGTCGCCTACAACTAGCCAACGGATCGACTCAGCCTGGGTTGTGAGTGCTATCGCGATTCTTACGACAGCTAAACTGAAAAGCCGCCCAAGCGGCGGCCTCGGGTGAGAGAATTGCTAGCATGGCACACCTGCACAAGCATGAAGACTCGTCTAAGGAGGGGGTACGTTGGAAGTGCTCTCAATGCGGGTGGGAATCGGTGCATATGTATTTTGGTGAGGTCTTCGAGCCTGAGCATTTGTGCCCAAATGAATATTGCGGGTGCGGTCATCGTCGGTTAGAGCACATGAACGACACATGCGCTGGAGCCAAAATCAGAAGTGAAGAGGGGAATACTAATCAAACGCAAGAGTTGTGCAGCTGCAAGAGCTTTCAGCTGAAATAAATGTTCCGCAATGCCGGCGCAAACCCCCGGCCGAGATAAGCGCGATGATGCGTTTGCCATCCGAGAAGGGGAGCATCCGGTAACACCAGTCAGATCGGTCTAGTCATTTTTGTCGCGATCAGCACTCCCAAAATACTGGCCGTGTTACGAACGCTTCCCGAGATCGTCATGAGCGCCTCTCTGACACAGGCGGATGTTGCCCCACAGTATCGCAACACGCTAGCTGACGTGATGGAGCTGCTCAACTTGGTGCAGGATGGCTTCAATAGGCATGAGTGGCACCGCTTCGGACTTCGCCGTCGGGAATGGTCAAGCGTGTCCTGGTGCTAACACGGTTAACGATGTCTTCAGCGCAATCCCGATACATGGTGTTTAACGTGCTGCGCCAGCCTATCAGTTCGCCACGCGCGAACTCAGTTTCCAACCCCTCGGGGTGTTTCTGGTGCTCATTATGGAAACTTTTCAGAAGGAATTCGCCTTGTTCTACCAGGCGATTGATAGTTTCTGCGTTTTGAAGCGCTAGGTGCATACCGCCCTCCTCGGCGTGATCAAGTGCACTTGTCGTAAGGTTTGTAAGCGCTAAGGAGGAGAGAACTTCAGATGGGCTGACTTAGGTTCAGGGAACCTGAAAGAGGAGTAAGGAGCTCACTCCACCTAATTGCAGCATTTGAGTGGCCGTCTCCCTCAAGCACCGCAAGTTGTTGTTCCGATACGTCACAGAGCAGATCGGGCACCGCAGAGCCCCGGCCTCGTCGTGCATCTTTGGCGGAAAACGAGCACAAACGGCAACCTGACCACGGCAACCGCTCCTCAACGGTACCTATTCCAGGCCGCTTGACGGAGGCCACCCCACTGGCATGATTGCATTCACAATTGCCTTGCGCAGGCGATAGCACTCACGACCGGATTCTGGTCGGGCCGTGGAACACTCGGAAGCCATCCGTGGCTGAGGCGTGTACTCACGCCTAGTGCTTTCATTACAATGATTCCATGTCGGACTCATTGGTTATTGCCGGACGTTCCTTCCGCTCGCGCCTGATCGTGGGCACGGGAAAATACAAGTCCTTCCAGGAAACGGCGCGTGCGCTCGAGGCCAGCGGCGCTGAGATGGTCACCGTCGCGGTGCGGCGCGTGAATCTGGACCGCAGCAAGGAATCGCTGCTCGATTACATCGATGCCAAGAAATATTTTCTGCTGCCCAACACGGCTGGCTGCTTCACCGCCGACGAGGCCATCCGGGCGGCGCGCCTGGGGCGCGAAGTCGGCATCTCCGATTGGGTGAAGCTGGAAGTGATCGGCGATCAGGCTACGCTTTATCCGGATGTGCAGGCGACGCTGGAAGCCACGCGTGTGCTGGTGAAAGAAGGCTTCACCGTCCTTCCCTACACGTCAGACGACATTGTTTTTGCGAAACGCCTGATTGACGCGGGAGCGGCTACGATCATGCCGCTGGGCGCGCCCATCGGCAGTGGCATGGGAATTCAGAACCAGGCCCACATTCGCATCCTGCGCGAAATGATCACGGGCGTGCCGTTGATTGTGGATGCGGGAGTCGGCACGGCCTCGGACGCGGCGATCGCAATGGAACTCGGCGCGGATGCCGTGCTCATGAATACGGGCATCGCCAACGCGCAGGATCCCGTGCTCATGGCTGAAGCCATGCACCATGCGGTGCTGGCGGGACGGCAGGCTTATCTTTCCGGTCGCATGCCGAAGAAATTGTATGCCACGGCGAGTTCGCCGCTGGAAGGGGTCGTGCGGTAGGGACGAGGCGGAACAAAACGCGGGCGGGGGCGCCGGCGCCACATACGTATAGACGTTGCTTGCAACGTCTCTGTCACCATCGTCCGGAATGCCGCCGGTTAACCAGTTACGTCTCTACGACAAAGAGGGCGGCTTCTCGCCGCCCTCAATCTGCTTCAACGCGTGGAACGGATCACAGCATCTTGGCGCTTTCCACGTGGATCGAATCCTTGCCCATGTGTCCGGTCACAGCGACGTGATGTCCCTCATGCCCCTTCAGGGCATCCTGGTTTTCCACGGCGAGGATCTTCTGATCGCCATCGGTGACGATGACCATCTTGGCTCCAGCGGCCAGGCATTTCTTGGTGCATGCCTCGGACTCCGCGTTGGCGCCTTTCACGCCGCACTTGTCGTCGACTACCCACCCGTTGACGGTTGTGCTCTTGCCCATATCATCGAACGCCATCGCCGAAAGGGCAAACACGAAACTTAACGCAAGACAAATCAGCAGAACTTTTCTCATGGCCTGTTTTTCTCCTTTTGAAGTTCAGATTGCGGTCCCACACCGCAATAGTCCACAGTACGTCGAAGATCGTGGCCGTCCCCTGCGGGAGCAGCCATCTCCGCTCGATTGTGAGATGAGGTAACGGGAATATACCACAGAGGAACGACAGAATTGTCAGCACCGTTTTAGAACCAATACTCAGAAGTTGCACGCCAATAAAATGGGGGGACCTATTTTTTCGCGGAGTGATTGACGGGCGGCGCGGGTTTCGCCGGAGCCGGCGGGACATACACATACTCTCCGGGCTTGGCATACCCCAGTTGCTCGCGCGCCTCTTTTTCGATGGACGTCTGATCGCTCTTCAGACCCTGGATCTGCTGGGTATAGCGGTCGTTCTCCTGCTGGACCTGGACAATCCCATTCCGTAAGGCTTCGTACTCGGCACGTTTCTGCTTGTAGACGACCATTCCGTTCGCGCCGAACATCACATGCACAAACAGCGACACGGCCAGCACGGTCACGGCGATGGTCGCGATACGGCGGCGCAGGGCGTAGATGCGGACCGCCAGCGGCCGAACCCGCTCAATCCACGAAGCGGCGAACGCCTCCGCCTGCGGCGCGCGATCGACCACGGCGCGCAGGCCGTCTTCGGGGCGCGGGAATCTCGCAATTTTGGAAAAGGGCTTCACTATAAGAACTTCCTGAAAACGCCTTCACTCGAAAATCCAATGCTTCGCCGCGGTGCTCAGCTTCTCCAGGCCTTTCTCGCTGCGCGCTTCCGTGTAGACACGTACTACGGGTTCGGTTCCCGATAAGCGGTAGCAGACCCAGGATCCGTCGCTGAATACCAGCTTCAATCCGTCGGTGCGGACGACCTGGCTGACCGGGTGACCGCAGAACTCCCGCGGATCGGACCGCAGCTTCTCAGTGAACTTCGCCTTGACCTCGGGCGTCAAGCGAAAGTTCTGCCGTTCCGGATAGTAGGAACCAACTTGGTTACACAACGCCTTCAATTGTTCGCCCAGGGACTTGCCTCTGCGCGCGACGGCTTCGCAGCAAAGCAGACCGGCCAGTAGGCCGTCCTTCTCGGGAACGTGATAACGGATGGAAAGGCCGGCGCTTTCTTCGCCACCAATGGCGATCTTGTCCTGCATGATGAGTTCGCCAATGTATTTGAAGCCCACCGGAGTCTCGTGCAGCTCCACACCGTGTGACTCCGCCAAGGCGTTGATCAGATTAGTGGTCGCGACGGACTTGGCCACGCCGTTCTTCCAGCCACGGCTCTCGACCAGATAGTCAAAGAGCAAAGCAATCACGTAGTTCGGCTGCAGGAAGGTTCCGTCGGAGTCGACGATGCCGAAGCGGTCGGCGTCGCCGTCGGTCGCGATGCCGATCTGGGCTCCGGTCTCGCGCATCTTCTTGCGCAAATCTTCCAGCAGATGATCGTCGGGTTCCGGGGCGTGTCCGCCGAACAGGACGTCGCGGTGGTCGTGCACCGTGGCTACTTGGACGCCGGCGCCGCGGAGTAATTCGTCGGAGTATCCGCGAGCCGCACCCCACATGGGATCGAAGGCCACGCGCAGGTTGGCTTTGCGAATCACGTCCAGATCGACGATCTCAGCCAGGCGTTTCAGGTACGCGGGCTTGGGATCAAGCGCGGCGTGCTCCGCCGGGGCGATGGTGCGAGCTTTGGCGGAGGGGCCACTGTCACCGGCAACAATTTCGGCCTCGATCTTTTTCGTGACTTCGGGCAGCGCGGGGCAGCCGTCGGGCGTGGAGAACTTGATTCCGTTATATTCGGGAGGATTGTGGGAGGCGGTGAAATTGATGACGCCATCGGCCTTGTTCTGAATGACGGCGTGGGCAAAAGCCGGAGTGGGTGCAGGATCGGCCACCACCAGCGGCGCGATTCCCTGCGCCGCCAGGATTTCCGCTGCCATGGAGCAGAAGGTCTCGCCGAGAAAGCGCGGATCGCGGCCCACGATGACCCGGGCCCCTTGCGGCTTCTGCGAAGCCACGTAGCGGGCGATCCCACCCACGGCGCGCCGCACGTTGGCAAAGGTAAACTCCTCGGCCATAACCGCCCGCCAACCCGATGTGCCAAACTTGATTTGCGTTAGCATGAACGAATCCTCGCTGCCTCGAATCCTGCCGCGACCCCTG
>JADGNP010000646.1 GCA_017883425.1 Candidatus Sulfotelmatobacter sp.
CCATGTCGACCGCCGAGCAAGTGGTGTTCTCCGACTCGCTGCGCGGCGGCAGGGGACAGGATTTTCTCGTGGGCATGGATCCCAAGCAGAAGGAAACGCTGATGGCCATGAACAGCCCGCAAGCCGCGGTGCTGTCGGAACTGGTTCAGGCCAAGCTGCTGCGGGCCATCTACAGCGACCGCCAGCTCGAACAAGTGATGACCGATTTCTGGTTCAATCACTTCAACGTCTTCGTCGGCAAAGGTCCCGAGCGCGTACTGGTCACCAACTACGAACAGAACGTAATCCGCCCGCATGCTCTGGGCAAGTTCGAAGACCTGCTGCTAGCGACGGCAAAGAGTCCGGCGATGATGTTCTACCTCGACAATTGGATGAGCGTCGGGCCGAATTCCATGGCGGCGCTGGGAAGGCCAGAGCGGCCAATGCGTCCGTATGGCCCCTACGGTCGTCGGCGTCGCTATCCGCCGCCCAATCAGAACGCGAAACGCAGGCAGAACAGCGGCCTGAATGAGAACTATGGCCGCGAGTTGCTGGAACTGCACACGCTCAGCGTGAACGGCGGCTACTCGCAACGCGATGTCACCGAGGTCGCCAAGGTGTTCACCGGCTGGACCATCGAAAAACCTTTCGAAGGTTTGGGCTTCCGCTACGAGCCGCGCATGCACGAACCGGGCCCCAAATTTGTCCTGGGACATCGCATCAAGCCCAAAGGCGAAGACGAGGGCAAAGAAGTGCTCCACATGCTGGCCACCAGCCCGCAGACCGCGCATTTCATTTCGTTGAAACTCGCGCAGCGTTTTGTCTCCGATGATCCGCCGCCCGCGCTGGTCGACCGCATGGCGAAGACGTTCGAAAAGAATAAGGGCGACATCCGCGAGGTTCTGACGACTCTGTTCCATTCGCCGGAGTTCTGGGCCGATGGCGCTTACCGTGCCAAGGTCAAAACGCCGCTTGAGTTCGTGGCCTCGGCCGTGCGCGCCACCGGCGCCGATGTGGACGATGCATTTCCGCTCGCTCGACAGATCGCCAACATGGGCATGCCCCTCTACTCCGCGCAGCCGCCCACGGGCTATTCCATGAAGGCCGATACCTGGGTGAGTTCGTCAGCGCTGCTGAACCGCATGAATTTCGCGCTGGGCTTGACCGCTGGCAAAGTCCGCGGCGTGAAAGTGGATGCGGTGCAGTTGGCGGGAGGCCCGCCGGCGCCCGCGGATGCGGCCACTGCGCTCTCCGCCCTGGAAGCGAAGTTGCTCGCGGGCGACGTGTCGAAGCAGACGCACGACTCGATCCTCGCGCAGATGGAAGCCCCGGCCAAAAATGCCGCGCCGGAGTCGCAAGACAAGAAATCTCCGCAGCGCAGTCCGGCAGGACCGCCGGATGCGAGCACGATCGCAGGTCTGCTGCTGGGATCGCCGGAGTTTCAGAAAAGATGAGATTCTAGCTATCAGCTCTCAGGCGTCAGCTCTCAGCCTCGATCCGAAAGGCTGATAGCTGAAAGCTGAGAGCTGAGAGCTGACAGCTGAAAGCTGGGGTTTCCCATGTCCATCACGCGTCGCATCTTCCTTCGCAACAGCGCGCTCGCCGTCGTCGGTACCGCGGCGGTGCCAGGCTTTCTCGCACGCGCTGCTTTTGGCGCCGTCGAGGCGGGCGCGCGCAACAAGCGTCTCGTGGTCATTTTTCAGCGCGGCGCTGCGGATGGGCTGAACATCGTTGTCCCTTACGCCGAGCCGCAGTACTACGCCATGCGGCCCAGCATCAACATCCCACGCAAGTCGGTGCTCGATCTGAACGGCTTCTTCGGGCTGCATCCGTCGCTGTCGGCGTTTCAGCCGCTCTGGCAGCAGGGGCATCTGGCCATCGTTCATGCCGCCGGATCGCCCGACACGACGCGCTCGCACTTCGACGCGCAGGATTTTATGGAGACGGGCACGCCGGGCGTGAAAATCACCGAGAACGGATGGCTCAACCGCTCGCTCCACAGCATGCCCGCTGCGCCGCGGAATTCCCCTTTTCGCGCGATTGCGCTCGGACCGTCTGTGCCGCGCATCCTCAGCGGTTCCGAGCCGGCCGTCGCTATGAACAACATCAACGACTTTTCGGTGGGTGGGAAGAATCCGAAAGCCTCGCCCGCGGCCAGCGCGTTTGAGGCGATGTACGACCACTCCTCCGACAGCGTGCTTCACGGCACGGGCGAAGAAACCTTCGACGCAGTGAAGATGCTGAAGGCTGCGGACCCCGCAAAATATACGTCCGCCCCCGGTGCCAATTATCCCAAGGGCCGCTTTGGCGAAGGCTTGCGGCAACTCGCGCAACTGATCAAAGCGAACCTGGGCGTGCAGGTGGCATTCGCCGACATCGCCGGCTGGGACCACCACGTTAATGAGGGTTCCACCGAAGGCCAGCTTGCGAATGTGCTGACTGATTTCTCGCAGGCGCTGGCCGCGTTCTGGACCGACCTCGGCAATCTCGCCGAAGACACCGTCATCGTCACCATGTCGGAGTTCGGGCGCACCGCGCGCGAAAACGGCAACCGCGGCACCGACCATGGCCACGCCAACGTGATGTTCGTTCTGGGCGGCCCGGTGAAGGGCGGCAAGGTGTACGGCCGCTGGCCCGGCCTTGACCAGTCGCAACTCTACGAAGGCCGCGACCTGGCCCTCACTACGGACTTCCGCCAGGTGATCGGAGAAGCGGTCGACCGCCACATGGGGAACAAGAATCTGGCTGCCGTTTTCCCGGGCTTCGACAATCAGCCGGGGAAATTTCTGAAGTTGCTGGGATAGCAACCACTAGACTTCGATCAGCACGTCGCCGTTTTCAATCTTGAGCGGATACACGGCCACTTTCGCGTTCGCATTGTGGGCGGCCTCGCCGGTTTTGGGGTCCCACTGCCAGCCGTGCCAGGGGCAGACAACCTTGCCGTTCTCGATCATGCCCTCGCCGAGCGGGCCGCCGCGGTGCAGGC